>CAIOYQ010000086.1 GCA_903862505.1 uncultured Bacteroidota bacterium | reverse complement strand
TCTAACTGCTTTAAGGTAGCAGCTAAATCTTTAGGCAAAGGGGCTTCTAAATGGAGCTCCTTTCCTTTGTACTCAAATTGAACACTCGCTGCGTGAAGCGCTTGTCTTCCCATTAAGGGACGCTCTTCCTCTTCTACTTTTGCTAGCTTAAAATTCTTCTTTTTAATGCTAGACAATTTTAATTTTTCTCCGTCACCATATAAATCATCTGACACAATAGTGTGTCCAATATGTTTTGCATGCACCCTAATTTGATGCGTACGTCCGGTATGAATTTGAAAATTGACCCATGCATATTGCTTAAAATATTTCACCACCTCATAGCTTGTCTTGGATTCCTTCCCTTTTGCATGTATCATCATGTATCCCTTTCTAATAGGGTGTTCCATCATATTCTCTTCAATGATTCCTTCGGGTTGAGGACGACCATTCACCAGCCCAAAATATTTTTTGATAATTGTCCTTCCTTCAAACAATTCGCTAAGAACTTTATGTGCTTCGGCATTTTTTGCAAAAATAATTAAGCCACTTGTTTGTTGGTCCAAACGGTGTACGGTAAAAATGGCACCGAATTTTTCTTGTAACATGGATTTAACGGAAGCGTCTTTCCCAAAACGATCGGGTATACTTAATAAACCAGCAGGTTTATTTACAACAATCATATCTTCGTCTTCAAATAAAATAGTTAACATCCTTTCAATTATTTTGAAGCTTTGCGTGTAAATGATTTATTCAAAAATTTAAGTAAGCGCACTTCCTTTTCACTTAAGAATCTCCATTTACCACGATCCACATTTTTCTTAGTCAAATTCGCAAACATGACTCTGTCCAAATGTCTAACATCATATCCTAAGTGTTCAAATATTCTTCTTACAATTCTATTTCTTCCGCTATGAATTTCAATACCGATCACGGCTCGTTCATTGCCTACATAACTTACCGCGTCGGCTGCAATAAATCCGTCTTCTAAAGTAACCCCAGCTGCAATGGCTTCCATATCTGCTTTAGTTACGGGCTTATCTAAGGTAACCTCGTATATTTTTTTTATCTCGTAAGAAGGGTGGGTTAACTTTTGTGCTAAATCACCGTCGTTGGTTAAAATCAAAACACCTGTTGTGTTTCGGTCCAAACGGCCTACTGGGAACATTCTTTGCGTAGTGGCATTCTTAATAATATCCAACACCGTTTTTCTGCCTTCCGGATCATTTGCCGTACAGATATAATCCTTAGGCTTGTTTAATAAAATATAAACAGGCGTCACTTGCAATTGCAATACTTTCCCTTTTAATCTTACTACATCTTTATATTGCACTTTATAGCCTGGCTCTAAAACCGTATCTCCATTCACAGTAATATTACCGTTTTTCACCAACTCGGCTGCTTCACGTCTGCCACAAGTACCCGCATGCGCTATGTATTTGTTTAAGGGCATTTGTTCATAAGGGGTATCGTCACTTGCGTTTACCTTTCCAATACCAGCCGTTCTTTTTGCATCCGCTTTATCCATGGAAGCAGGTGTTCTTTTGGAAGCCGCTAAACGAGGCGAACCCACGCCTGCGCCTCTTTTTATTTCACCATATTTTGCAGGGGTATCGTCCACCGCTTTTCTAGGAGCAGACTTTGCTCTTAAAGGAATTGTATATTTTGGAGGTCCTGTTACGTAATCTTTTTTTGCAAAACCACCTTTTTTATTGTTGCCAACGGGCTCCACAGCAATCCCTTTTGCAATATCTTTTTTTCTTTGACGTGCAGCTTCACCTGCAGCCCTTGAATCGGCTTTTGCTTTTTTCTTTTCTTGTCTGTATTCTTCTTTAACAGCACTGCCTTTTTTCTTATTGGCAAATTTGTCAAAGTTGTCTGATCTCTTATTCTTCATGCGCCTAATTAATTATGTTATACTTGATGGACTATCCTTTATTGGCTAATTGTCCGCAAGCTGCATCAATATCCTTTCCTCTACTGCGTCTTACTCTAACATTTACTCTGTTCTTTTGTAAAATTTCTACAAAACGCTCAAAGCCATCTTCGTCTGGTTTGTCGAATCCAAAATTATCTACGGTATTGTATTCAATCACGTTGATTAAATCGGCAGGTACTTGACGATAAATTTTAGTTAGCTCTTCGGCATCTTTTTCAGAGTCGTTAAATTCTTTGAATAAAATATATTCGAAAGAAATTTCGGTACCTGTTTTTTTATAAAAATAATTTAACGCCTCCACCAATGATTTAATATTATTGCTCTCATTGATAGGCATTACTTCGTTTCGCTTTTTGTCGTTAGGCGCATGTAAGGAAATGGCTAATTTAAATTTAACCCCGTCGTCCCCCAGTTGCCTGATTTGTTTTACCAATCCAGCAGTTGAAACCGTTATGCGTTTTGCGCTCATTCCCAATCCTTCGGGGGAAGTAATTTTTTCAATGGCTTTTAAAACATTGTGATAGTTCATCAGTGGCTCTCCCATACCCATAAACACAATATTACTTAAATGTTTTTCATGGGTTGCTTCACTCTGTTGATTAATGTAAACGACCTGGTCATAAATTTCATCAAAGTTCAAGTTCCTTTTACGCTCCATGGTGCCTGTTGCACAAAACTTACAACTTAAGCTGCATCCAATTTGAGAGGAAACACATGCTGTTTTTCTTTCACTGGTAGGAATTAACACGCCTTCAATTAAGTGATCGTCAAAAGTGCGGAACCTGGTTTTTAAAGTACCGTCCTCACTTTGTTGGGTAACATCAATTTGTAGCGCAGGAAATGTAAAATGTTCCACTAACTGTTTGCGTAAATCCTTGCTTAAATCGGTCATTTCGTCAAAGCTATGGGCATGTTTTTGCCATAACCATTCTACAATTTGCTTTACCCTAAAAGGCCTTTCGCCCACATTTGCGATAAAACGTTCAATTTCAGACACTTCTACATGTCTTATATTAGGTCTTGTCTTCTCCATAATGCAAAGATACTTTATACAATTTGATAACAATTTATTCTTTTTGTTGGGTCAAAAAAACGCTTTAAATTCACTTTCTCAAAAAACCAATATGAAAAAATTAATTTTAATGCTTGTGGTAACATTAGGAGTTATGACAGCTGTGAATGCGCAAACAAGTCCTTTAAAGGATTATTTAGGGAAATATGTATTTGCTGCAGGTAGCCCTGTTGCAGAAGTGACTTTAACGATTGAGCAAGATGCTTTAGTAATTAATTCTGCTATGGGATCTGTTCCATTAGAGCAAAAGGGAACGGATACATTTTATTTAGCAGCATATGACGCTTTGGTAATTTTTAAAAGATCAGCAAATAAAGAAGTTGAATCAGTTTCAATCAGTGTTCAAGGCAATGACCTTGTGGGCACTAAGGAATCAACTCCTTCCATTTCAGGAACTAAGGAAGAAGAGTTTCAACATCAAATCTGGGCAGCGAAATTAGAAAACTAATTAAGCTTTTTAAAACTGAAAACCTGCTAAATCATTTAATGAAATAGTAGTTTGTTTCCCAGTGGCCAAATGCTTAATCGTACATTCTTGTTTTGCGACCTCGTCCGTTCCAATAATTAAAATATTGGGAATTCCTTTTTTCTCAGCATATTTAAATTGCTTGTCAAATTTGCTCTTTTCAGGGTACATTTCGCAAGCAATTTTTTTATCTCTTAATGTAAGCATTTGTGCGTAAGCTACTTTTGCCTCGGCTTCCCCTAAATTAAAAAATAAAACCTGTGTGGTCTGTTCTATACTGGCAGGGAAAAGACTTTTTTCTTCTAGTACATCATAGATGCGGTCTACTCCAAAGCTAATGCCTACGCCAGGTATATTAGGTACGCCAAACAAACTGGTAAGGTCATTATAACGCCCACCACCGCCAATACTGCCCATTTCCGCATCCAAGGCTTTTACTTCAAAAATGAGTCCTGTATAATAATTTAAACCTCTTGCTAAAGTAAAATCAGCAACGAAGTGCTTGTTCATACCGGTAGACGCGTGATAATCTAAAACATAATTTAATTCTTCAATTCCTTTTCGTCCATTTTCATTAACTCCTAATAATAATGTAAGTGCATTAATTTTTTCAGTATTTGTACCGCTAATATTTAAATAACGTTCTACCATTTCCTGTTGTACTGCCGTAAAATTTTTATTTTTTAATTCTTCTTTTACTTTCTCCCAGCCAATTTTATCTAATTTGTCAATAGCAATAGTGAGGTCAATTAATTTTTCTTCCCCGCCACATACCTGTGCCAATCCCAATAATATTTTTCGATTGTTTATTTTTATTTCAATAGGTAAATTTAATTTCTCAAAAGCAGTCACATATATCGCTAATAAATCCACTTCGTTAATTAAACTATCACTTCCCACTACGTCCGCGTCACATTGATAAAACTCGCGGTATCTGCCTTTTTGAGGGCGGTCAGCTCTCCATACAGGTTGTATTTGATAACGCTTAAAAGGGAAAGTTAATTGCCCATGATTCATGGCTACATATCTTGCAAAAGGAATGGTTAGGTCATAACGTAAAGCACGTTCTGTAATTGAGGTACTGTTTTTTCCATCCAATACTTTTTCAAAGCCCTCATCAATTTGTGTACGTTTTTGAGGGTTGTCTAAACCATTATTTAAAATCTTAAAAATTAACTTATCGCCCTCATCGCCATATTTTCCCATCAATGTTTCAAGTTGCTCCATAGCAGGGGTTTCCAAAGGCTGGAAACCATATAATTCAAACACGCCACGAATGGTTTGGAATATATATTGACGTTTTTGTACCGTATTGGCGTTAAAATCTCGAGTGCCCTGCGGTAAGGATGGTTTGCTCATGCTGTCCAATTTGACCGTAAAGATAAATTTTTAAATTCATCCTATATAATTGATTAATTTGCCCCATAAATCAATGTAATATGTCCGATTTTAATCCCAAAAGAGAAAGATCAGAAAAAACCTATCGAATTTTTAGAAGTATTTATGACTTTACCATGGCAGCCTTGATTCTTGGCTTTGCGGTGGTGATGTTTGCGGCTAAATATTTTCACCTTGATCAGGTCATTAATTTAGACAATGAATGGCGCATTATATTTGGCTGTATTTGTCTACTTTATGGAGGATTTAGATTGTATAGAGGCTTCCAAAGAGACTATTAAATTGGTAATGGTTTCAAAGTATTGGTTTAGTTAATTAAGATAATAATATGCGCAAATTTTTACTTGCATTTACCCTTTTAGTATTTGTTTTTTCTTGTAGTAATAAAAAACAGTATGCTCCGCAGGATACCCTTACTGCCGGGACCATTCGCATTTCAGCAGAAGAAAGTTTTAAACCTATTTTAGAAGCAGAAATTAAGGTATTTAAGTCCTTAAATCCAAAAGCTAATTTCCTCGTGGACTATAAGTCTGAAATTGAGTGTTTAAAGGACTTTACCTCCGATAGTACGCGCATGATATTTATTACGAGAGGCTTAGATAAAAGGGAAGAATCGTCTTTTAAAAATCAGTTGGGGTTCACTCCTACATATGGCATATTGGCCTATAGTGCCATTGCTATTTTAGTACACAAGGATGCTAAAGATTCTTTATTTACATTGAACGATTTAAAAGACCGGTTACTAGGAACAAATCCACAAACCGTGGTGATGGATGGCAATAATTTAACCGGAGTAGTGCGCTTTTTAAAAGATAGCTTAACGAAGCAAGCGCCTTTTGGAAAAAATGTAGTTTCAGCAGAAGGCAGCAAGGGGGTGATTGATTATATCAAAACACATCCCGAGGCCATGGGATTTTTAGATTTAAGCTGGATTGGAGATGGTTTGGATCCCAAGCAGGCCGAGGAAAGGAAATATGTTAAAACAGCAATGTTAGAATGTACTTTATGTGCTGAGAAGGGTTTGTTTGCGCAACCCTCGCAATCCACCATTAGCAAGGGGGAGTATTCTTTGTCCCTACCATTATATTACATATTAAAAGAAAATGCCCCGGGTTTAGGTTCAGGTTTGTTGAACTATATGAGTTCCGAAAATGGACAAAAAATCTTTCATCGCGCCTTTCTAGTGCCTGTAAAGATGAATTTAAACAAACGAAAAGTAATCTAGTATTGGTTTAACTGAATACTAACAGATTTTAGTAATTATTCATAAAATATTAATATTTTCTTGCAAAAAAATTAATAATTTTAGCTTTCTCAAATAGTGAAACAAAGGTTTTCATTTTTTGAGCATTGGAACGATATATTAATAATAAAAAAACAAGTGATGAGAAAATTGGCTTTTTTGATGATAAGTGTTGCTTTTTTAGTAACTGGATTACAAGCACAGGTTGTTCCTTCTCCTTTAACACAAGGAATTAGATTATTGCATTACGAAAAAAATAAATCAGCACTTAATTTTTTCGCTGCGGAGTATAAGAAAAATCCTACTGACCCAGAAACTATTTTCTGGCTAGGGCAAGCAATGTTAGCGCAAAACTATAATGGTATCTCAACCCCTGCATCTATCGCCGAAACAAAAGCCCTTTATCAGCAAGCTTTGCAAGCAAAAGGAAATGATGCATGGTTGTTAGTAGGCATGGCGCATATTCAATATTTAGAAGGCGTTGATGTTAATTTAATTAGAAATAATTTAGAATTAGCAATCACCACTTCTAAAATTCCGAGTGGTAAAAATAGGAACAAAAATAATCCTGAAATTATTAATGCGATTGGTCGTGTATTCGCTGAATTACCTATGAATAAAGGCAATCACCGTTACGCGGTTCAAAAATTAAATGATTTGATTTCTGAATATGGCGAACAGCCTATCAATCCGAATTTATATATGTATTTAGGGATTAACCACTTAAAGGTGGGCGGTGATACTGCTGGAGGCTATGCGGTAACAGCTTTCAAAAAAGCAGCGGAACGCGATCCTAGAAATCCTTTTCCTTATTATAAGATTGGTAAAATCTACCAAAGCCAAAGCAATAAAGAACGCTTTGAAGAGAATTATCAGAAAGCAATTGATATTGATCCTGGTATGGCGCCGGTATATGTTTCATTGTATAACTACTATGCCACTTTGGATACTGCAAGAGCTAGAAAAAATCTAGACTTATTTATACAAAACGCAGACAAAGATCCTTCATTTGATTATTTGTATGCCGATTACTTATTCCAAGTAGGACAATATGATGCTTCTTTGGCAAAAGCGCTTGAGTTAAAGAACAGTATTGGTATTGAGGCTTATCCTCGTGTTGCCGTTTTATTGGCTTACAATTATGACCGTACTGGAGATTCGGCTTCGGCAAGAACGTATATAGAGCAATTTATCAATACCCAGCCTGCTGACATCATCCAATCACTGGATTATGACTTGGCAGTAAAGGTGATTTCAAAATTTGCGGGTGCGCAAACAACCGTTGCTTCCATTTTGGAAAGAGCCATTGCGGCAGATCCTACCAATAAAAAGAGTGCCCTTAGATTTTACAAATTAGGGTATGAAATGTTTGAAAAATCTAATATGTATAGTGATGCTTCTAAATGGTTTGAGCGCTATGCGGCCCTAAACGGCGTAAAAGATGAGTTTTATTATTTCAAAACTGCCAGCTTTGCATTGAATGCAAAAGATGGCCTTGCTGCAGATGTAGCTGCTAAGGCATATATCACAGCCTTTCCAGAAAAGCCTAGAGGTTATGTTTTTAATATTAATGCAGCCGCCTTATTGGACACTGGAGCCGTTAAAAACATGTATTTAGAAGCTTTAAACCTAAATAGTCAGTATTTGTTGAAGGATGTTGCTAATAATAAGCAAAAATTGATTAACAATTTCAGTCAAATGTTAATTTATTTCAACGACCTAAAAGCCTTTGATAAAGCGGTTGAAATGTGTGATGAAATCTTGAAATTAGCACCTGGAGATGCCAATATGCTTAAGTATAGAGACCAATTCCAAAAAAATGCAGACATACAAAAAGGCATTAAAAAAGTGGCAGACAAGCCAACTACTGAAAAGCCAGCCGAAGAAAAGGCTCCTGCAAAAGCTGAGCCAGTTAAAAAGAATTAGGTTGCTTCCAAAATAATTACAAAAAAACTCCCCATTTATTGGGAGTTTTTCGTGCTAGGTGCTATCCTTTGCGTATTTTTGCGGCACCAAAAACAATCGAATGAATTGGATGCAATTAATGCTCTCTGCAAACGAAACAAATAATGCCGCTAATTACTTGCCTATTGCCCTGCAATTGCTATTTGCAGCTGGCTTTGTTGCCTTCATGATTTTGGTTTCGAGCTTCCTAGGGCCAAGCCGTAAAACCGACGATAAATTAGCGACTTTTGCAAGTGGTATTCCAACACATGGTGACGCAAGATCACCCATGGCTATTAAGTATTTTTTAATTGCAATTCTTTTTGTTCTATTTGATGTAGAAGTAATTTTCTTTTATCCATATGCAGTAAATTTTAAAAGTTTAGGTTGGAGTGGGTTTATGGAAGTGATTTTATTTGTTTTCTTTTTCTTAGTAGGATTCATATATATTATTAAGAAAGGCGCCCTAAAATGGGAAGACTAATTATTTAAAAAATTCAAAGCATACTATATGCGTCCAGTAAGATTTAATATTCATCCAAAAGAAGCCGAAATAGCAGACGCTATCTCAATGGCACCAGCTCCAGATGGAATTGGGGGTGACGGTTTTTTTGCTACACAACTAAGTTCAGTTGTAGGGTTAGCGCGTAAAAATTCTTTATGGCCTTTGCCATTTGCCACTTCATGTTGTGGCATTGAGTTTATGGCTACGATGGCCTCTCACTATGATTTAGCACGATTTGGATCGGAGCGTGTAGGATTTTCTCCACGCCAGTGTGATTTATTAATGGTGATGGGAACCATTGCTAAAAAAATGGCACCTGTATTAAGACAAGTGTATTTGCAAATGGCCGAGCCACGTTGGGTAATTGCAGTGGGTGCTTGTGCATCAAGTGGCGGCATATTTGATACGTATAGTGTGCTTCAAGGAATTGACCAAGTGATACCTGTGGACGTTTATGTTCCTGGCTGTCCTCCAAGACCAGAAGCAATTATAGATGGCTTCATGAAAATTCAAGACTTAGTGGGTCAAGAAAGTATTCGTCGTCGTAATAGCGAACAGTACAAAGCCTTATTAAATAGCTACGGCATTCAATAATATAACCCTCTATTTTCAAAAACATGGCCTTAACTAATATATTTATTCAAGAAAAACTAGTAGAAAAATTCGGTGATCAGGTTTCTACTTTTGCAACCGATACTGACATTTTATCTTTTGAAACATTGGCTGCCAATAATTTAAAAGTAATTCAATTTTTGTATGATGAATTGGGCTTTACTTTTTTAACCGATTTGTGTGGTGTAAATTATCCCGATCAAAAAGATGCAGAAATAGTGGTGGTTTATCACTTACACAACTTTATTGAAAATATTCGGGTACGTCTTTCTATAGCGGTGCCCGTTGAAAAACCAGATGTATTTACAGCAAGTAAATTATTTGAAAGTGCCAATTGGATGGAAAGAGAAACCTATGATTTTTTTGGCGTAAACTTTATTGGACACTCCAATTTAAAACGCATATTAAATGTGGACGAAATGGATTATTTCCCATTGAGAAAAGAATTTCCATTGGAAGATCAAACGCGTATTGATAAAGATGATGAAATGTTTGGAAGAGGATAAAATTAATTTAAACAGCAACTGCAACACATCGTTATATGGAAGCACATAAAAATATAGATTTACCACAGGGTTCGATAGAGAAAAGAACGACCACTTTAAATATAGGGCCTACCCATCCTGCTACGCATGGTGTATTTCAAAATATCATGGAAATAGACGGTGAACGTGTTGTTTCTTCAGAACAAACGGTTGGCTTTATTCATCGTGCATTCGAAAAATTAGCAGAGCATCGAAATTTATATCAAATTACTCCTATCACGGATCGCTTAAACTATTGCAGTAGTCCTATTAATAATATGGGCTGGCATATTACTTGTGAGCGTTTCTTAAAAGTGGAGATACCAAAACGGGTGGACTATTTACGTGTCATTATTATGGAATTAGCGCGCATCTCGGATCATTTAATTTGTAATTCTATTGTGGGTGTGGATACGGGTGCGTATACAGGGTTTTTATATGTGATGCAATACAGAGAATTAATTTATGAAATATATGAAGAAGTATGTGGGTCCCGTCTTACTACTAATATTGGGCGTATTGGCGGCTTTGAAAGGAATTTCACAAATACAGCGTTTACGAAACTCGAGAAATTCTTAAATGAATATCCTAAGGTTTTAAAGGAGTTTGAAAGCTTATTTACGCGCAACCGAATTTTCATGGAGCGCACACAAGGTACAGGAGGAATTACTGCTGCGCGCGCTATGAATTATGGATTCACTGGGCCTAACCTTCGTGCTGCCGGTGTAGATTATGATGTGCGTGTTGCAAATCCCTATAGTAGTTACCAAGATTTTGATTTTACAATTCCAGTAGGAACCACAGGAGATAATTATGATCGTTTTTTAGTGCGTAACGCAGAAATGTGGCAAAGCCTTTCCATTATTAAACAGGCTTACGAAAAAGTACAATCTTTTAAAGGCGCAGAAGCAGAAATTTTTCATGCCGATGTTCCTGAGTATTATCTTCCTAAAAAAGAAGACGTGTACAATAATATGGAAGCACTTATTTGGCACTTTAAAATTATTATGGGCGAAGTGCATTTGCCAAAGGGTCAAATATATAGTGCGGTGGAAGGCGGTAATGGTGAGTTAGGTTTTTATTTAGTGAGTGATGGTGGACGTACCCCATTCCGTTTGCATTTTCGTCGTCCTTGTTTCATTTATTACCAAGCTTACCCTGAATTAATTACAGGAGGCATGTTAAGTGATGCAGTGGTGACGATGAGTAGTTTGAATTTGATCGCAGGAGAATTAGATGCGTAGCATTTGCGACGTATTGAGACTGAGGGTTGATATGATTTAGAATTAAAAAGAATAATTGAAAAAAGAAAGTTTAGAATATGGCTACTACTTTTAATGATATACAAATGACCGAGTTTAAACGCTTGGTCGCACGCTATCCGGAAGGAAAACAAAAAAGTGCATTGCTTCCTGCTTTGCATTTAGCGCAAGATAGTTTTGGTGGATGGTTGTCCACAGAGACTATGGATTATATTGCCAGCTTATTAACCATTGAGCCTATTGAAGTATACGAGGTAGCTACTTTTTATAGTATGTACAATTTAAAACCCGTTGGCAAATTTGTATTTGAGGTTTGTCAAACAGGACCCTGTATGGTGAGCGGGTCAGACAATATCATTGACTACATAAAAAAAACTTTAGACATTAAACCAGGAGAGACCACTAAAGATGGAATGTTTACTTTAAAATTGGTAGAGTGTTTAGGCGCATGTGGTTATGCACCCATGATGCAGGTGGGTAAAATTTACAAGGAACATTTGACCAAAGAAAAAGTAGATGGCATTATTGCAGAATACAAAGCGCAAGCTGCTAACAATTAATAAAGACCTACATTAAATATATTAAAATGGGCGTAAAATTATTATTAGATAAAGCAAATGTACCGGGGATCCGAACCTATGAAGTATATCGTCGTGAGGGCGGATACCGCTCGGTAGAAAAAGCTTTGAAGGAAATGACCACGGATGCAATTGTGGAAGAGGTTAAGAAAAGTGGATTAAGAGGTAGAGGGGGTGCTGGATTTCCAACTGGAATGAAATGGAGTTTTATTGCAAAACCCGAGGGCGTTCCGCGTCACTTGGTTTGCAATGCGGACGAGTCAGAACCAGGTACTTTTAAGGATAGGTACTTGATGGAATTTTTACCACACTTGCTAATTGAGGGATTAATTGTCTCCAGTTTTGCATTGGGGTCCAATGACACTTATATTTATATTAGAGGAGAGTACGCTTGGATCACCGATATTTTAGAGCAGGCGATTGATGAAGCAAAAGCAAATGGGTGGCTAGGTAAAAATATTTTGGGCACCGGATTTGATTGCAATATTCACGTTCAACGTGGTGCGGGCGCTTATATCTGCGGAGAAGAAACAGCTTTGATTGAATCCCTGGAAGGCAATAGAGGCAACCCCCGAATTAAACCGCCGTTCCCAGCCATTCAAGGGGTATGGATGCGTCCAACGGTTGTAAATAACGTTGAAACTTTAGCAGCAGTGGTGCCCATTATAAATATGGGTGGGGAGGAGTATGCAAAAATTGGCGTTGGAAAATCAACTGGCACTAAATTAATTTCGGCATGTGGTAATATTAATAAACCAGGTGTATATGAAATTGATATGACCATAACAGTAGAAGAGTTTATTTATAGCGACGAATATTGTGGAGGAATTAAAGATGGTAAAAAATTAAAGGCTTGTATTCCAGGTGGATCTTCGGTACCTATTTTGCCAGCTAATTTATTATTAACAACGGCTAAAGGAGAACCACGTTACATGAACTATGAAAGTTTAAGTGACGGTGGTTTTGCAACAGGATCTATGTTGGGCTCCGGTGGCTTTATAGTTTTAGATGAGGATCAGTGTATTGTAAAAAACACCTACACTTTAGCAAGGTTCTATCGGCATGAAAGTTGTGGGCAATGTTCACCATGTCGCGAAGGAACAGGATGGATGGAAAAGATTTTACAAAAAATTGAAACGGGAAAAGGAGAGATGAGTGATATTGATTTACTGTGGGATATTCAAAGAAAGATAGAAGGGAATACAATATGTCCATTGGGTGATGCAGCTGCGTGGCCGGTGGCTGCAGCCATTCGCCATTTCCGTGACGAGTTTGAATGGCATGTTAATAATCCTGAATTATCACAAACAAGCAATTTTGGTTTACAACACTATGCAGATCCAATTCATGTACCTGCATAACATAGAAAGATAAACTATGAGCGAACAAACATTTTTTAAAGTAACCGTTGACGGCATCACAATAGAGGTACCCGCGGGCACTACTATTTTACAAGCAGCACGTCAAATTGGTGGCGAGGTAGCTCCTCCTGCAATGTGTTATTATAGCAAATTGGAAGGCAGTGGCGGCAAATGTCGTACATGCTTAGTAGAGGTTGCTAAGGGTTCTGAAAAAGACCCAAGACCTATGCCTAAGTTAGTGGCTTCGTGTAGAACTACTGTAATGGATGGAATGGAAGTAAAAAATATAACTAGTGACAAAGTGTTAGAGGCGCGCGCAGGGGTGGTAGAGTTTTTATTATTGAATCATCCATTAGATTGCCCTATCTGCGATCAAGCGGGTGAGTGCCATTTGCAGGATTTAAGTTTTGACCATGGCAAGTCTGGAACACGTTATGAATTTCAAAGAAGAACTTTTAAGAAACATGATTTAGGTCAGCATATACAACTGCACATGACGCGTTGTATTTTATGTTACCGTTGTGTATTTACTGCCGATCAACTAACGAATAAAAGAGTGCATGGAATTCTAGATAGAGGGGATCATGCAGAAATTGCAACCCATATTGAGAAGAGCTTGGATAATGAATTTATTGGCAACGTTATTGATGTTTGTCCAGTAGGTGCATTAACAGATAAAACCTTTAGATTTAAAAATCGTGTTTGGTATTTAAAACCAATGGATGCGCATCGCGATTGTCCAACCTGCTCTGGTCGAGTAACTTTATGGAACAGAGGAGACGAAGTGTACCGTGTAACAGCGCGGAAGGATGAGTGGGGAGAAATTGAGGATACACCAGATGGAAAACCGGGATGGATTTGTAATACCTGTCGTTTTGATAAAAAGAATGCAAGTGAATGGGTGATTGAAGGACCTCGTGCCATAAGTCGTGCTTCTGTTATATCACAGGGACATTATGCTGGCAATGTAGGTATGACCATTCCAACAGAAACATTTAAAGCAGTGAATGGCGGCAGGGCACCACATTTATTAATGGACATACACGATGAAAGTGAAGTGAACCAACCTGATATTCATTTGGGTCAAATTCAAGGACCTTCCAATGGGACCACATTTAATAATAAAAAAGATAACGCCTAATCGCGATCATAATATTTAAAACTAATTTTTAAAGCATGACTATTCTTGCACTTGACTGGGGCTTGATCATAGAGAAATTAATAATGATTGCCATTGTTGTTTTCGCTAGTTTGGGTATTGCCTTATATACCACATTTGGTGAACGTAAGGTGGCAGCTATTTTACAAGACCGTCCAGGTCCAAGCCGTGCAGGTCCATTTGGATTATTACAACCTTTGGCAGACGGTTTGAAATTAATAATGAAAGAAGAAATTATTCCGAATGCGGCGAATAAGTGGTTGTTCATTCTAGGCCCAGGTTTAGCCATGACAGCAAGTTTAATGACATGTGCTGTAATACCTTGGGGCAGCGCCATTGATGTATTTGGCCGTCACGTAGAATTGCAGATTGCAGATGTCAATATTGGTATTTTATATGTGTTTGCAGTAGTGAGCATGGGTGTGTATGGCATTATGATTGGGGGCTGGGCTTCTAATAATAAATTCTCCTTAATGTCTGCACTGCGTGCAGCTTCTCAAGCCATTAGTTATGAATTAGCAATGGGCTTAGCTTTAATTGCTTTATTAATGACGACAGGTTCATTGAGTTTGAAAAATATTGTAGAGCAGCAAGTACAAGGACCTTGGTGGAATATTGTTTATCAACCATTAGGCTTTTTAATATTTTTTATTACTGCCATGGCGGAGTGTAACAGAACGCCGTTTGACTTACCAGAAGCAGAGAATGAGTTGAACTTTGGATATCACCAAGAATATTCTTCTATGAAACTTGGATTTTATTTATTTGCGGAATATATCAATATGATTATGAGTAGTGCGATTATGGCATCTATGTATTTTGGAGGCTATGATTTACCATTTTTTAACGAAGCTAGTGTGGCACCGAATATTGCAGCGATGATTGGAGTAGGCACTTTATTAATTAAGATTGTATTGTTTATATTCTTATTTATGTGGATTCGTTGGACTATCCCGCGTTTCAGATATGATCAATTAATGGGATTGGGTTGGAAAACTTTAATTCCATTGGCATTGTTTAATATGTTATTAACTGGTGCCGTGATACTCGCTAAATTATAATATTAAAAATATTTTTTAAATACCATGCAAGCATTAACCAACAAAGCACAAGCAGTAAGCCGAAAACCGATGACGTTTTTGGAGCGCTTGTATTTGATTAATATTATCAAGGGCATGATGATTACTTTTAGTCACATGTTTAAGAAGCAGCCTACTATTCGTTATCCAGAAGAGAAGCGGGAGTTTAGCCCAGTATTTAGAGGATTACATGTTTTAAACAGAGACGAGGAAGGTCGTGAGCGTTGTACTGCCTGTGGATTGTGTGCTGTGGCCTGTCCTGCAGAAGCTATTACCATGGAAGCCGCCGAAAGAGTAGAAGGAGAAGAAAATTTGTACAAAGAAGAAAAATACGCAGCAAAATATGAGATAAATATGTTGCGTTGTATTTTTTGTGGATTATGTGAGGATGCATGCCCTAAGGATGCTATTTATTTAAGTGAAACTTTTGCACCTGCTAATTTTACCCGCAAAGGTTTTATTTATGGAAAATCTGATTTATTAATTCCGAACCCAAAAACAGAAGCAGATGCTTTTGCCGAGGCGAAAGGAGTAGAAGCTTAATTGATATGAACACATTAGAAATTTTATTTTACGCGTTGTCGGCATTTGCAATTGTAAGTGCCATCATGGTGCTCGTAAGCAAGAATCCAATTCACAGCGTATTGTGGTTGATATTGGTATTTTTTGCCATTTCCGGGCATTATATAATATTAAATGCACAATTTTTGGCTATCGTAAACATCATTGTTTATGCAGGTGCCATCATGGTATTGTTTTTATTTGTGATTATGTTAATGAATGTACAGTCTGATAAAGAGCCGCAAAAGAAATTATTAATCAAATTCATAGGTGTTTTATCTGGAGGTAGCTTATTAATCTTATTAATTGCCTTGGTTAAACAAACTGCTCAACTAGAAGGCAAGCAAGTATTAATGAAGGAAGGTACCATTGGATTAATTCATCCATTAGGCAAAGCATTGTTTAATGACTATGTACTGCCTTTTGAAATAAGTAGTGTATTGTTTTTAAGTGCTATGGTAGGCGCCGTAATCATTGGAAAAAAATAATTTAATAAAATAACTCATAAAAATATTTGGTATGCCTATTCAATATTACATTTTCTTTTGTTTAACCTTATTTAGCATTGGCGTGATTGGTGTGCTTACTAGACGTAATGCCATTATAGTGTTTATGTGCATTGAATTAATGTTAAACGCAGTAAACCTATTATTGGTCGCGTTTTCAAAAATGCACAATGGCGCGGCGCTGCAAATAGCACCAGGTAGTACAGCGGGCATTGACGCACAAATCTTTGTATTTTTTATTATGGTGGTAGCTGCTGCTGAGGTAAGTGTGGGCTTAGCAATTATTGTAATGATGTTTAGAAATACACATTCGGTAGATATCAATTTCTTAAATAGATTAAAGAATTAATTCATTTCGCATGAAAGTAATAATAGGACTGATTGTACTTTGGCCATTGGTTGGGTTTTTATTCAACGGACTAGGTCGTAATATTTGGAGCAAGAAGACCATTGCTTATAAAGCAACTGGGTATGTGCTTGCCTCCTTTATATTGAGCATAATCGCTTTTTTAAATATGCAATCGCAAGGAGCTATCACAGTTCACTATTTTGATTTTATTAATACGGATACGTTAAAAATTCCATTTGACTTTAAAGTAGACGCTTTATCTAGTTTATTTTTATTGGTCATTACTGGTGTGGGTACTTTAATTCATTTGTATTCTACTGCTTATATGAAGGATGAAGAAGCACCTCATTATGCACGTTATTTTGCCTATTTAAATTTATTTATTTTCTCCATGTTGTTATTGGTTTTAGGGGACAACTATGTAATTATGTTTATTGGATGGGAGGGGGTTGGATTGTGTTCTTATTTATTAATAGGTTATTGGTTTACCAATACGACCTATAATTATGCAGCCAAGAAAGCCTTTATCATGAATCGTATTGGAGACCTTGGATTTTTATTAGCTATTTTCTGGTTAATTGTGAAGTTGGGTTCGGTAAGTTATGGCACTGTGTTAACCGCAGAAAGTTTGGCGAAATTGTCTACCACTGACATTACCGCTATTACTTTATTATTATTTGTAGGTGCGATGGGAAAGAGTGCACAAATACCTTTATACACTTGGCTTCCAGATGCGATGGCAGGCCCTACGCCGGTATCTGCATTAATCCATGCTGCTACCATGGTAACGGCGGGTATTTATATGATTACGCGCTCAAATATTTTATTTAGTGCTAGTGAGTTTACACAGCATGTAGTTGCAATTATTGGTATTAGTACTGCGTTGCTTGCCGCTACCATTGCTATTAAACAAAATGATATTAAAAAAGTATTGGCCTACTCTACGGTAAGTCAATTAGGCTATATGTTTTTAGGATTGGGAGTGGGTGCTTATTCGGGTGCTGTATTTCATGTAATTACGCATGCCTTTTTTAAAGCCTTATTATTCTTAGGAGCAGGTTCTGTAATTCATGCCATGCATCATGAACAAGATATTCGTAAAATGGGTGGGTTAAAATCTAAATTACCTGTTACACATATTACATTTTTAATTGGATGCATTGCCATTGCAGGGGTACCTCCTTTTAGCGGCTTCTTTTCAAAAGATGAAATTTTAGCAGCAGCATTTGCAAAAAGTCCTATCTATTGGGCATTGGGTGTAGTAGGTGCTGCCATGACTGCTTTTTATATGTTCCGATTATATGCCACAACTTTTTTAGGAAAATTTAGAGGTACCGATGAACAAGCACAGCATTTGCACGAAAGTCCATTTGCCATGACCTTGCCTTTAATATTATTAGCCCTGGCAAGTGCAATAGCAGGTGCGATTGGTATACCAGAATTAATGGGAGGCCATCATTGGTTGTCTCATCAATTAACACCCATCGTAGGAGTAACCAAGGAAGCTGCTTTATCGCATTCAACAGAATGGGCTTTAATGGGCGCGTCGGTAAGTATTGCCGTTATTGCTTTATTGATTGCTGTGAATAGATATAAGCGCCAAGCAGACGGGGAACCCCAAACGGCATTGGGTAAATTCTTATACAATAAATGGTATGTAGACGAATTATATAATAATGCCATTGTACAACCTTTAAATAAATTCGCAGGATTCTTAAAAGAAACGATTGAGAAAAATATAATAGATGGAGCAGTGAATGGAACGGGTAAAGTAGTGCAGTATAGTGCAAGAAAAATAAGATTAATTCAAAATGGACAGGTTGGATACTATATATTATTTATTGTACTAGGCATTATTCTACTTTTCTTGTTTTGGTTCAATGATATTACCATCAATCGATTCTTTAATAATTTGATTAAATAAATTTATAGCAATAATGTTATTACTTTCTATTTTAACTATTCCGTTTATCGCAGCAATTGTTTTGTTGTTTGTTAAGCATAATGAAAAGGCAAATTACATTGCTATTGGGTCTAGTGTTGTAATAATGGCACTTGCATTCAATATTGCATTTAATGGGGCAGCTAATTTTGATGCGGATTGGATTTTAAGTTTGAATGCTAGATTTATTTTAACTGCAGATGGCTTAGCCAAAATATTAATTTTATTGACTGCTATTAGTTTCCCAGTTATTTTTATAACAACTTCCAAAAATGAATTAAGAAATAGAAATCAATTTTTAGCTTTAATGTTATTTACGCAGACCGGCCTGTTAGGCGTGTTTTTAGCTGGAGATGCTTTGTTGTTTTATTTCTTTTGGGAGTTAGCGTTAATTCCAGTTTATTTCTTGTGTTCAATTTGGGGAGGAGAAAAGCGTATCGCCATTACGTTTAAATTTTTCATCTATACTTTTTTGGGCTCTTTATTTATGCTGATAGGTATTATTTTAGTGTACACAAATACCACAGATCATAGTTTTTTAATTACATCTTTTAAGCACGCTAACTTGACGCATGGCCAACAATTGGCGGCATTCGCTCTTTTCTTTACTGCGTTTGCCATTAAGATGCCTATTTTCCCTTTGCATACATGGCAGCCGGATGCGTATGAACAATCTCCAACTGCGGTTACCATGGTTTTAAGTGCAGTGATGGTAAAGATGGGATTATACGGGATTATTAGATGGTTATTGCCATTATTTCCAGCAGCAGCAGCAAGTCATGCGAATTTTGTAATTGTATTGTCTTTAATAGGTGTGATATACGCTTCCTTTATTGCTATCCGTCAGGATGATGTGAAGCGATTAATTGCATATTCTTCCATTGCGCATATTGGATTAATGAGCGCTGCTTTATTTACTAATACTTCTATTGGAATGCAAGGCGTTTTAATCCAGTTATTTTCACATGGTATTAATGTATTAGGGCTTTGGATTGTTGCAGATATTATTGAGCAACAAACAGGTACTAGATCCATGAAAGCTTTAGGAGGGCTTGCTAAAAAGCAGCCTACCTTGGCTATTTTATTGGTTGGTTTTGCGTTGGCAAATATTGCATTGCCATTAACCAATGCCTTCGTTGGGGAGTTTTTAATATTTAATGCCATTTTCCAATTTAATCCTTGGATGGGAGCATTTGCAGGAGTCAGCGTAGTACTTGCGGCAATTTATACATTAAATATGGTTCAAAAAATTGCCTATGGATCGGTGAGTGATGCAACTAACTTAATGCAAGTGCCTAATAAAAGTGCACAATTTGTTTTAATGGTATTGTTGGGTATTGTTTTTGTAACTGGAGTATATCCTCAGGTATTATTTAATATTACTGCGGATACTTTGCAACAATTGTTTGTAAAATAATTAAATGAATTAGTAATGAATGCTATAATTGTATCTACTTTATTGGGTGTTATCATGATGTTTGTTTCTTGGGGAACAAGTAACACAAAGTTGCAAAGAAATATTGGACTTGTTGGTATGCTAGTTTTAATCCTTGCCAATATTGCTCAGATGAATGGATGGTTATCGGTTAATTTTGATACTAAAGGTATGTTGGCATTCAATGCCATTGGTTTATATGTTAACACCATTCTATTTACAATCACCTTTATTTATTTGTGGATTAACGGGGAAGAGATAGATAAAATTGGGAACCATACTGCCGATTACTATGCTATTTTCTTTTTCATATTGTGCGGCATCAGTATTCTTACTTCATTTGATAATTTATTGATGTTATTTATTGGCATTGAAATATTATCTATTCCATTGTATATTTTAACAGGTGCTGACAAAAAGAATTTATTTAGCAATGAGGCATCCTTGAAATATTTTCTGATGGGTTCTTTTTCAACAGGCATCCTTTTACTAGGCATTGCTTTTATTTATGGAGCCACGGGAAGTTTTCATTTAAATATGCCCATCTTGAATCCTGCCACGAATTTGCCGGTGGAGCATTTTTTAATGTCTGCAGGGTTACTATTATTATTTGTTTCTATGAACTTTAAAGTATCGGCAGCGCCTTTTCATTTTTGGACACCCGATGTTTATGATGGAGCACCTACTGTTTTTACATCCTTTATGGCAACCGTTGTGAAAGCAGCTGGTTTTGTGGCGTTTATTAAAGTGTTTGAAGTGCAAAGAATTGCATTAGGACAAAATACATGGATTATAATTTTACCATTTGTAATAGTCTCTACATTATTAGTGGGGAATATCACTGCGGTATTTCAGCGCAGTGTAAAAAGAATGTTGGCGTATTCGAGTATTGCACAAGCCGGATTTATGTTATTTGCGCTATATGGTAATTCAACCTTTAACAATGAAGCACTTATATTATACATCGTTGCCTATTCATTAGCCACCATTGGCGTGTTTGCCGTTTTAATCAAGATGAAGGATTATAGCATTGAATCTTTTAATGGGTTGGCAAAACAAAACCCTGCATTGGCTTTCCTAACTACTTTATTTTTATTTTCATTGGCAGGCATTCCTTTAACTGCAGGCTTTTTTGCTAAATATTATATGTTGAATGCCATTTTCACTGCAGGTGCTGGCATTTGGTTATTAGTTGTAGCCATTTTGTTTGCTGCCGTGAGTGTTTACTATTATTTTAAAGTGGTTCAGGCAATGTATTTTGTGGAAGGCGCGCCAGCCATTCATCCCATCGAAAAAAGCTACGCGCGAAAGCTATGGGTGATTGCCATTATTCTGCTTGTCCTTGGTGTTTTCCCTAGTTTACTGTTCAATTATCTATACTTTTAGCCGTTCTTCAAAAATTATCCCCTCCAAAGCACTAATTGTTCAATCTGCGCTACCTTTAGATTTATAAACTCCAAATAATGACGATTCAGGATTCATTTGTATTGGCATGGCGCACTGTAAAAGGCAATAAATTAAGAACGGGCATCACCGTGGCTATTATTGCTTTTGGTATCATGGCTTTAATTGGCATTATTACCGCCATCTCCGCGATGAATCAAAGTTTAAAGGAGAACTTCTCCTTTATGGGCGCCAACGCATTTAGTGTTCGTTATAAGGAAATAAATGCTAGAATGGGTGGACCTAATAATGACGATGAGTTTGCAAAATCAAAGAAGGGGCAAAAGGAGAAGAAATCAAATTTAGGGAAACCAATTAGAGTAGAAGAAGCCACTTATTTTAAAGATCATTTTGGCTTTTCACGGGCCGTAGTAAGTATTTCTAGACGAGGCAGTGGGGGTAATGAATTACAATATAAAGACAAGAAAACCAATCCACAAGTAAGTTTGATGGGAGGTGATGAAAACTATCTAGCAGTAAATGGTTACTCGCTTACTGCGG
This sequence comes from uncultured Bacteroidota bacterium, assembly GCA_903862505.1. Lineage (GTDB taxonomy): Bacteria > Bacteroidota > Bacteroidia > Chitinophagales > Chitinophagaceae > Sediminibacterium. The sequence continues at coordinate 933 of CAIOYQ010000086.1, read as the reverse complement.
GTAGAAATTTAAACAATGTGGATATCGAATCGGGACGAAATGTGTGTATGATTGGAAGCAATGTGGCTGCAAAATTATTTCCGAGCAAGCCTGAGTCATGTGTAGATAAAATAATTTTACTACAAAGCAAACCTTACCGAGTGATTGGTTTATTAAAATCCAAGGGCTCTAGTGCAATGATGCGTCAGGATGATATTGCCATTACTTCTGTAAAAAATGTAAGACAATACGAAAACGCAAATCCATCCTATGCCATTGGCATCATGGTTAACAATGTAACTGAATTAGACCCTGCTATTGGGGAGACTACGGAGCAAATGAGAAAGGCAAGAAGACTGATTCCAACAGAAGCTGATAATTTCGTAATTGATAAAAGCGACAAGTTTGCTGAAATGTTTATTGGATTTTTAGCGGGTATTAGTGGTGCTGCAGGTGCGATAGGTATGATTACATTAATTGGTGCCGCTATTGGGCTTATGAATATTATGTTAGTAGCTGTGAGCGAAAGAACCAGAGAGGTTGGATTAATCAAAGCCATTGGTGGCAAGAAAAAAGATGTACGTCGTCAATTTTTATTTGAAAGTGTTTGCATTAGTTTACTAGGCGCTGTATTTGGCATTATATTAGGCGTTGGCGTAGGGAATATATTTAGCCTAGTGTTAAATACAGGTTTCGTTATTCCTTGGTTCTGGGTAATTACAGGAATTATCATTTGTTCCATTGTAGGGCTGGCTGCAGGTATTTATCCTGCCATGAAAGCAGCTTCATTGAATCCTATTAATGCATTGCGTTACGAATAGGCATTCATTTAATCTCAGCTATTATTTATAAGCTTTTTGAATAATTAATTCTTGGCTCGCCCTGCGCAATGCTCGAAGGCTCGCTACGAATTATTTATTCATTAACCCGATTTTTCAATTAGAATAAATATAT
>CAIOYQ010000085.1 GCA_903862505.1 uncultured Bacteroidota bacterium | reverse complement strand
TGTGTAGCAAAATCCCATTTACCTACACACTTACTACACATTTTGTGGTATTAATATATTAATAATCAATTAGTTATGAATAAAACGGGGATTAGGTGTTTCCTAAACACTAGATCCAAGTTCGATTCTTGGCGAGACCACGCTAAGCCTCAACACATCATGTTGGGGCTTTTTTATTTACACCCGTTCACAGAGGGCGGTAAATTCAGGGTTGGTCCAGTAGCCTTTGAATAGATAATTACAATCCAGGAGCTCGGTGATGGGCGTTCGGGTTTTGAAAGATATTTCACAAAGAGTCTCGATTGTAAAATTATGATCGCCACTAAGCCATCTTGAAATTGTGGCAGGGTCTTTTTTCATTAGAGCGGCGAAAGACAATTTTGTTAACCGATTATCATTAATATATTCCATTATGGTTCTAGCCAATGCATTGTTCATTCTGGTTTTAAAAAGTTTTAATTGTAGAGGAGATGCTCTATAGGATTTTTTTGAGGTTAGATTTTTCATAAAGTATTTTCTAATTAAACTCGATGTTACTGAAAGCGGCGTGATCTTTTATTCTTTTATAGAGTACCTAATTATTTAAGAAAATAATTTAATAATCTTTTTGATAAGTGCATTTTGTTGTTTTTAGGATTTGACTTTTATGTCAATTACTAGAAAATATGAGTCCTGGTATCATTGCGTTTCAGACCAAGCCATTTGACTAATAAATCAAATTCGAAAAAACATTAATTGTGCATTCATTAAAGCAATTTCAGCCGGGATTATTAAGCACGAAAAATCAAAGCGTGTTTACTCTGAACAAGCAATAGTAGACGAAAGTAGATAAAAATAGAAAACACAAAATGCGTATTAATACGCTTGAATTAGGGACGAAGCAGGGATATTTAATTCTTCATGAAGCCTTCTAATCATGGAAAGACTCAACTTTCTTTTTCCTGAAAGAATTTCAGATTTTCTAGAGCGATAACCTAACACTTCTGCTAAATCCTTCTCAGACATATTCTTTTGTTCAAGTCTAAATCTAATAGCTTCAATAGGGCTAGGCTTAGGCAATTTATATTCTTTAGATTCAAACTCTTTAATTAAGATAGATAAAACTTCAAGTTCATCCGAACTTTTTGAATTTGGAACAATGTCTTTTTGCATTAATTGATAAACACGCTCTAATGCAATTTCACAGTCTTTTTTAGTTTTAATTGGCTTTAACATACTTAATAGTTTTAACATCCATTTGATCATAGGTTTTATGAGATCCAAACCAAACCACAAAAACGATTCCTAACCGATATTCAATATCAACAACAAGTCTAAATTTATTTCCATGGATATTAAATACTACCCTCTTGGTATTTATTATGGATGCACTTGCGTGATTTTCTTTTAGTTCATTAGGGCTTAACCAATTTGCTAATTCCACTTCCTCATTCCAAGCTAGCAAGGATTGTTTAGCATCAGGAAAAGCTTTATATCCGTTTTTTATGGTTCGAATAGCTATAATTCTCATTATTATTACAAATATAGTAAATGTTACCAAATTGGTAACATTTTTTAATTGTAGAATTTTCTACCATGCAATTAAATAATAAATTGGTAGCGATTTGATAGTATTAATACGCTCCGCACCCCGAATAGTGGGTTTAAATAAATGCAGGTATGAGAGAGGCAAACGCCTACTTCCCCTTAAACTTTTGCTTTAGTATTAGCGGGATAAACAGCGGGGCTTCTATGAAGTAGCGGCGGAATAAACGCTTGGGCTCTTGGATAAATCTATACAACCATTCTAATCCTGCGGCATGCATCCACTTGGGGGCACGCTTGGCGAGGCCGGCCATGACTTCAAAGGCGCCGCCAATGCCTATCTGAATACTTGCGTTTACGCGATGTAGGTTTTGTGCAATCCATATATCCTGCTTGGGTGCGGTTAAACTTACGAGTAATACGTCGGGAGAAACGTCGTTTACGGCATCTATCATCTTTATATTCTCTTCCTCCGAAAACACTTTCATAAATGGAGGCACATACACACCCACCACTTTGCAATTGGGATACTGTGCATGGATCGTTTGCTTCAACTGCTCCCCCACACCAGGCGAGGCGCCTAAAAAGAAAATACTAAAATCATGCTTCGCGCAATGCGCAACCAAATTAGGTAATAAATCTAAGCCCGTAATGCGCTCTACAATAGGTGTATTTAAAAAACCAGCAGCCCATTTTATTGGCGTGCCATCACATAACACATATTCCGAAGCATTGTAAATAGACAATACCTGCGGATCCTTTATAGCAGCCAACACAGAATTCACGGGGGTAATACAAACCTGCGTCTTTTGCTTTTGCCCAATACGCTCAGTGAATGATTCCAATAAATGTTCATTGGTAATATTGCTTATTGGTACCCCTAATATGTTCACTTTAGAATGCATAAGCAAATATACTAAATAAGATTAGTTGTCTTCCCTCCAGCGCTTCACATCATACTGTATGGAGTTTAAAGCATGTCCATTGTCTATCGCATTTAAGAAACTATTTAATGCTTTGCCCAAAACACTTAAGGTATTGGTAAGCTCGTTTTTACCCAATACACTACTAATGGTTTCTTTCTTGTTGCCAAAATAATAAGTAGGCTCTTTTTTAACAAGCAACATGTCATTTAATAAATGTTGCATGAGCACATTGCCTGCTGCATCTAACGCAATGGCCACTTCGATAAAATAAATAGTGAGCCATCTAAATTTTAATGAAAATATTTGACGCACTAAAGTATATACAAAACCAATGGGTGCTGTAGTGACCAATAAAACAAAGGCAATGCCAAAAAGTAGCAAACTCTTCATAAAATCCAGTGCAAGATTATTTTTCATAAAATTATTTTTTAGCATCTTTTCTAGTTAGAAAATAGAGAGTATTTAATGGTGATTTATGTTTGCGCACAAACACCTAGAATCCTTTCTAGTAAAGCGTCGTATACGATTTATTAAATATAAAAATATAATTTGATACTGTGCTTTTTAATTCTACATTCAGATTATAAAATTAAAAATTATGAAAAACAAAGCACTACTAGTAGGTATTAATCAATACCCCAATCCAAGCAATGAACTAAGAGGTTGTGTAAATGATGTTTTAGACATGGAGCATTATATAGCGGAGACGCATAAAGTATATGCCAAAGAAAATATCAAGAAGCTCACCGATAGGCAGGCCACTAAACAAGCTGTTGTACAACAAATAAAATGGTTACTAGCCGACGCCAGTGCTGGAGACTCTTTACTGTTTCATTATAGTGGTCATGGCGCACAAGTACCCACGCAAAACAGGCTACTAGAAAAAGATGGATTGGATGAAATTATCTGTCCCTATGATTTTGATGGTAGCCCTGCCACAACTTTAAAGGATAAGGAATTTGCAGCGCTGTTTGCTACTATTCCCAAGGAAGTGCACTTTGTATGGATATCGGATAGCTGCCATGCCGAGGACTTGAGCAGGGAGCCTTTGATGGACAATGCGGCTAATGAGATGAGGTATCGATACTTTCATGGGTTAAACCCAGCCATGAGCAGGGCTAGCAATAGTCAGATTGCAGCAGGCCTCGCCCCTATTGCACAACCCTTAAACGGTGCTTTACTAAGCGCCTGTGCTTCCCATGAGCTAAGTGCCGATGCCATTATTAATAACCGATTTAATGGTGCATTTACGTATTACTTAATACAGAACCTAAAATTATACGGGGCCGATAAAAGCATGCAGGAAATAGTTGGCTATGTAAATGTAGACCTTAACAAAAACGGCTATGATCAAAACCCTCAAACGGA
>CAIOYQ010000084.1 GCA_903862505.1 uncultured Bacteroidota bacterium | reverse complement strand
GTCGTTCCAAGAGGTACTATTTACCAAATAGAATTTGATGATGAAAATAATAGATTATTTATTATTGAAAGCTATAGCCCTATTCGTTTTCCTAAGCGTTATCAAAATCAGTTTGGACAGTTGATGGAACATGCACCATTCTGTGAACGTGATATAAGAAGACCCATTGATTTAGAAACTTTTGATCAAGAAGGGGATTATAAAATTCTAATTAAAAAGCAAGGTTTAATTTATCCATATACTTATGGAACGCATCCGTTTGATTTTGTCGGATGGGATGGATATCATTATCCATGGGCATTTTCAATTCATAATTTTGAACCCATCACAGGTAGGGTACATCAACCACCTCCAGTGCATCAAACTTTTGAAGCACACAATTTTGTAATCTGTTCTTTTGTACCAAGAAAATACGATTACCATCCTGAAGCCATACCTGCACCATATAACCACAGCAATGTAGATAGTGATGAAGTGTTGTATTATGTAGACGGTGATTTTATGAGCCGTAATTCGGTGGTACAAGGGCAAATTACATTACATCCTGGAGGTATCCCCCATGGCCCTCACCCAGGAAGTGTAGAAAAATCAATTGGTAAAGAAAAAACAGACGAATTAGCCGTAATGATTGACCCTTTTAAACCATTAATGATTACCGAAGAGGCATTGTTAATTGAAGATGAAAATTATCATAAGAGTTGGCAGCATAACATCGAATAAGAGAGGATTGATTAAAAATTAATAAGCACCCACTCAAAAAATAAATAATATCAATGGAAAGCAAAGGAATATATCAAGATTTTTTACCCTTACTAGGAACCGATTATGTAGAGTTTTATGTTGGCAATGCAAAACAAGCAGCGCACTATTATAAAACAGCATTTGGGTATCAAAATTATGCATATAGTGGGCCGGAAACGGGGGACAAGGAAAAAGTATCTTACGTTTTAATTCAAGATAAAGTAAAAATAATTTTAACCACCCCATTGCATTCAGACTCTGAAATTGCAGGTCATGTTCATAAGCATGGTGATGGCGTAAAGGCAATCGCACTTACTGTCGCAGATGCTTATGACGCTTTTGAACAAACCGTAAAAAGAGGAGCAAAGCCTTATATGCAACCGCATACTATGCAAGACGAGCATGGTGAAATAAAAATGAGTGGTATTCATATATATGGCGACACGGTGCACTTATTTATTGAGCGTAAAAATTACAAGGGTATTTTTATGCCTGGATTTAGAAAATTAGAAAATGGCTATAACCCAACATCTGTAGGGCTTAAGTATATTGATCATTGTGTAGGTAATGTAGGATGGAATCAAATGAACACTTGGGTAAGTTTTTATGAAGACGTAATGGGATTCAAAAATATTTTGACATTTGATGACAAACAAATTTCAACGGAATACTCTGCACTCATGAGTAAAGTTATGAGCAATGGCAACGGATTTGTAAAATTTCCTATCAATGAACCAGCAGAAGGTAAAAAGAAATCACAAGTGGAAGAGTATTTAGATTTTTACAAAGATGCGGGCGTTCAGCATATTGCCATTGCGACAGATGATATTGTTGATACCGTTCAAAAATTAAGTGGCCGTGGTGTGGAGTTTTTAAATATTCCTTCTACTTATTATGACGATTTACTAGATAGAATTGGCCCCATTGATGAGGATGTTGAGCCACTAAAAAAATTAGGCATTTTAGTAGACAGGGATGAGGAAGGATATTTATTACAAATATTTACGAAGCCCGTGGAAGATAGGCCAACATTGTTTTTTGAAATTATCCAAAGAAAAGGGGCTAAATCATTTGGTGCAGGAAACTTTAAAGCCTTATTTGAAGCCTTAGAAAGAGAACAAGATTTGAGAGGCAATCTTTAATAAATAATTTAATCAAAAGCCATTTCTGGAATCTCGCCTTCAATGATGAGTTTTCCTAGGGTGGCTTTTTTTATAGTTTCAACCGAAACACCTGGCGCTCTTTCTAATAATTTAAAGCCTCCTTCTGGCAATATTGATAGAACAGCAAGCTCCGTTACTATTTTTTTAACACATCTAATGCCTGTAAGAGGCAATGTGCAAGCCGGTAGTAATTTACTCTCCCCCGCTTTGTTTACGTGTTGCATGGCTACAATAATATTTTTTGCTGAGGCAACTAAATCCATGGCACCACCCATCCCTTTAACCATTTTACCAGGTATTTTCCAATTGGCTATATCCCCATTTTCAGAAACTTCCATGGCACCCAGTATCGTTAAATCTATTTTTTGCGCATGTATCATACCAAAGCTCATCGCAGAATCAAATAAGGCCGCTCCTGGCAACATGGTAATGGTTTGTTTTCCAGCATTAATTAAATCTGGATCCACTTCCGATTCCTTTGGAAAAGGGCCCATACCTAAAAGCCCATTCTCTGATTGAAAGCAAACATTAATATTATTGGGGATGTAGTTGGCCACCAAGGTAGGTATGCCGATACCCAAATTCACGTAGGAATTATTTTGTATTTCTTGTGCAATTCTTTTTGCAATTGCTTCTTTATCTAACATGAGAAGAATTTAGTTATAGATTATACACTTGTCGTTTTCTTTTCGATTCTTTTTTCATAATCACTTCCTTTAAAAATTCTATGAATATAAACGCCTGGCACATGAATGTGATTGGGATCCAATTCACCAGGTTCAACCAACTCTTCCACCTCTGCAATGGTTATTTTACCCGCCATTGCCATCACCGTATTAAAGTTGCGCGAGGTAGCTTTAAAAATTAAATTACCGGCGGTGTCGCCTTTCCATGCTTTTACAATTGCAAAATTGGCTTCAAATGCTTTCTCTAATAAATAATCTTTCCCATTGAAATTTCTAACTTCTTTCCCAATAGCCACTTCTGTTCCAATACCTGCAGGCGTATATATTGCAGGCATTCCATACCCTGCAGCCATACATCTAAATGCTAAAGTTCCTTGTGGTATCAATTCAACATCAAGTTCTCCAGAAAGTAATTGTCTCTCAAATTCAGCATTCTCGCCTACATAAGAAGAAACCATTTTTTTAACCTGCTTTTGTTGCAACATTAAACCAATTCCAAAATCATCCACCCCTGCATTATTTGAAATACAGGTAAGGTTTTTAATTCCTTTGCGAACCAAAGCAGCAATACATTTTTCTGGGATACCACATAAGCCAAACCCACCCAACATAATGGTATCTCCGTCTTTAATATCTGAAATAGCATCTTCCGCGTTAGCAACTTTTTTATTAATCATTATAAGTATTAGATTTTATATAAACTTATTTTATCACACCCAATTCCTTACCCACTTCTACAAATGCCCGAATGGCATGATCCAAATGTTCGGTGGTATGCGCAGCAGAAATTTGTACTCTAATTCTTGCTTGACCCTTTGCAACAACCGGATAGTAAAATCCAATTACATAAATTCCTTTTTCTAATAATTTTTCAGCCATTTTCTGAGACACCACCGCATCGTATAACATAATTGGGATAATAGGATGGGTGCCTGGTTTGATATCAAAACCTGCAGCGGTAATTTTTTCTCTAAAATATTTTGTGTTGGCCTCTAATGTATCTCTTAGCTCCGTTGTTTGCGATAACAAATCAAAAACAGCAATGGAAGCACCTGTTATGGATGGCGCTAATGTATTTGAAAATAAGTAGGGTCTTGAACGTTGTCTTAATAAATCAATAATTTCTTTTTTGCCTGACGTAAAACCTCCAGAAGCCCCACCCAGTGCCTTTCCCAAGGTACCGGTAATAATATCTACTCTTCCCATCACGCCTTTTAATTCATGTACCCCTCTTCCCGTTTTTCCTAAAAAACCAGTGGAATGACATTCGTCCGTGAATACCAAAGCCTCATATTTCTCAGCCAGTTCCACAATTTTATCTAATTGCGCAATAGTACCATCCATCGAAAAAGCGCCATCGGTAACAATTATTTTTTGCACCGCACCTGCAGCTATGGCTTCTTTTAATTTTAATTCTAAGTCTTCCATCGAATTATGCTCATATCTATATCTCATAGACTTTGAAAGCCTTACCCCATCAATGATAGAAGCATGGTTCAATGCATCAGAAATTATAGCATCTTTTTCTCCAAACAAGGGTTCAAAAACACCACCGTTGGCATCAAATGCTGCAGCATACAAAATAGTGTCTTCTGTTCCTAAGAAAGCAGAAATTTTTTCTTCTAAGGTTTTATGAATGTCTTGCGTTCCGCAAATAAAACGAACCGACGACATACCAAATCCGTGCGAATCAATTGCAGCTTTTGCTGCTTCAATTACTTTTGGATGCGAGGATAAACCCAGATAATTATTTGCACAAAAATTTAAAACTTGCTTCCCTCCTTGTATTGTAATTTCTGCTGCTTGAGAAGAAGTAATCACTCTTTCTTTCTTATACAGTCCAGCTTCTTTAATAGATGCTAATTCTTTTGTCAAGAACGGTTTAAATTGATCGTACATACTATTTATTTATGCGCTTTATAATTAAAATATTGTGGCAGATTCTTTACAATAATTGCTGTCATTGCGTTTAAATCAAATGCGGGTTTCCAATTCCAGTCGGTGATGGCCATGCTATCGTCAATACTATTTGGCCAACTGTCGGCAATTTGTTGTCTAAAATCAGGTTGATACGCAATTTCAAATTGAGGATAATAAGGCAGTATGCTTTGGTAAATTTCTATAGGTGAAAAACTTATACCTGCAAGATTATAACTAGTTCGAATCCTAATATTTTCCTTGGGTGCATCCATTAATTGTAAGGTAGCATTAACAGCGTCTTCCATATACATCATAGGCAAATAAGTATGCGCGCTTAAAAAACAAACAAATTTTTCTTCCGTTACTGCTTTGTGATAAATATCCACTGCATAGTCCGTGGTGCCTCCGCCCGCTAAAGATTTATACCCAATTAAACCAGGGTATCTTACACTTCTAACATCAACTCCATATTTATTAAAATAATATTCACACCAATGTTCACCTGCTAGTTTTGAAATACCATAAACAGTATTTGGATCTTTAAAAGATTGTTGCGGCGTATGTTGTTTGTCTGAATGAGGGCCAAAAACAGCAATTGAACTTGGCCAAAACACTTTTTCAATTTTATGATCTCTTGCAATCTCTAAAACGTTTAATAGGCCTCCCATATTCAAATCCCATGCTTGCAATGGATGCTGTTCCCCCGAAGCCGATAAAATGGCAGCCAAATGATAGATCTGCGTCACTTTTTCTTTTTCAACGATCTTTTCCAATGCTGGTTTATCCATCACATTTAAAGTTTGAAAAGAACAATATTCAAACTTCTCTTTCATCGCATCTTGAAAATCGGTTGCTATAATATTATCATTTCCGTATTTGTGGGCTAAAGCTTTTGTAAGCTCTGTACCCAATTGACCTCCCGCACCAATAACTAATATTCTATCCATTAAACTAATGTTTGTATGTTTGAGTAAAATTAGTTTATTCCTCTAAAACCTCAAACTTTAACTTAATATCGGGGTTCTTGGAATTATAGTAACTTAGTGTTCATAAAAATGATGAAAAAACATGTTTTATAAAATGCTCACTGTGGCTGCGCTAGCTACATTCGAAATATACGCAGCGATACCTGCTGGATTTGCTTTCAAATTAAATCCGTTGGTCATTTTTACGGCAAGTGCTATAGGTGGACTGGTGGGGGTATTTGTTGCTGCCTATCTTGGTGACAAAATAAAAATATGGTTACAAAAATTTCGAAAATCTTCCGCTGAAAAAACGAAGAAAGAACCTGGTTTTATTCTGAAAATATGGGAAAAATATGGAGTCATTGGGCTTGGATTAATGGGCACCATGACGGTAGGTGCACCTATTAGTATTGGCGTTGGAGTAGGTTTTAATGTCCCAACCAATAAAATGGTATTTTGGTGTAGTTTAGGCGTTCTGATACGTTGTGTCCTATTTACAGCAATTGGACATTACGGCTTGCAAATGTTTTAAATTAGCACTTAGATTACCCTTTCAAAATAATTATGATCACTGTACTCATTATAATATTCGCTATAGGCTATTTTGCCATTACGCTTGAGCATACTATAAAAATTAGTAAATCGGCTACTGCTTTAATTACAGCTGTGCTTTGTTGGACCTTAATTATATCAAACGCAGGAGATAAAGAACAAATAATTGGGCAACTATCCCATCATTTAAGTTCAATAAGCGAAATTGTTTTCTTTTTGCTTGGCGCCATGACCATTGTAGAGTTGATTGATGCACATGATGGCTTTCAAAATATTACAGAGCGTATAAAAACGACAAATAAGACTAAATTAGTTTGGCTTATTTCTTTAATTACTTTTTTCTTGTCTGCCGTTTTGGACAACTTAACAAGTACCATTGTAATGATGTCAATATTAAATAAATTAATACAAGATAAAAAAACAAAATGGCTACTATTGGGATTAGTAATCATATCATCCAATGCAGGCGGTGCATTTAGTCCCATTGGTGACGTAACCACTACCATGTTATGGATTGGGGGTCAAATTTCACCATTAAATATTATAAAGCAAACATTTTTAGCAAGCTTAGTGAGTATGGTGGTTCCTACTTTAATTATTAATTATATAATAAAAGGAAAAATAGAACTTAAGGCACATGTTGAAAATAATGCAAACTTTATCACAAACGCATTTGAAAGAAACTTAATTTTTTATGTTGGAATTTGCTGTCTATTGTTTGTTCCCATATTTAAAACCATTACCCACCTACCTCCTTATATGGGCATGTTTTTAAGCTTAGGCATTATTTGGACCATTACCGAACTAATGCATAACAAAAAGCATGTCAATGAAAAAGGTGTTTTATCTGTGAGTCATGCACTTAGAAAAATAGATACGCCCAGTATTTTATTCTTTTTTGGAATTTTAATGAGCATATCCTCCCTTGAGGCAGTTGGTGTGCTACCCCAAATGGCAAGTACCCTAAATAATAGCATCGGAAATTTAAATGTGGTTGCCATTTGTATTGGATTATTGTCGGCTGTTTTTGACAATGTCCCATTAGTGGCTGCGCTACAAAATATGTATAGTTTAAATGATTATCCTCAAGATCATTATTTTTGGGAATTACTGGCATTTACAGCCGGCACAGGCGGGTCTTGTTTAATTATAGGATCTGCAGCGGGTGTGGCAGTAATGGGTATGGAAAAGATTGATTTTTTCTGGTATCTAAAAAAAATGAGTTGGATTGCGTTAATCGGATTTATTGTAGGTGTAGCTACCTTTTTAATACAGCATTACTTTTTAAATTTATAAACCCCAGCTATGAGAATTTTACCATTTATATTATGCCTTTTGTGTTTGGGTAATTTGCAAGCGCAAACATTAACTAATTTTAGTTTGAAAGATATAGGCCAGTCTATGATCATGATGACCGATGGAAATGGAAAAACAGTAAACATGGGTCTAGATATGGAAAACTATGGTACGCCTTTTTTTGATAGCGATTTTTTTCCTGCTGACATTGCTTTAGTAAACGGTCAACGTTATGAAAATGTTCAAGTAAAAATTAATCTTTTAAGCAACGAAGTTATTTTCAAGGCGGATGATGGTAAAGAATTGGCCATACTGCCTTCCATTCAATCTGTTTTGGTTAAAAGAAACGGAACCAATTATTTATTTGAATTTGGTTACCCAAATTTTGAAAAACAAAATGGTAAGACCATTTATCAGGTAGTAAGCAAAGGAGAAATTAGTGTCTTAAAATATTTTTTTATTCAAGTAACAGAAGCTAAGCCATATAGTAGCGCCACCATGCTAAGAACTATTGAAAAGTTTCCAAAATTATTTATTTATAGTAAAAAAGTGGGGTTACAAATTGCGCCTAAAAATACGGAAGAGGTGGAAACTATTTTTAAAGAAGAGGCTGCAGGTTTAAATAAAATCATCCTTTCTAATAAATTGAAAATCAAAAAAGAAGATGACTTAATTAAGTGTGTCCAAATGTATAGCCAGCAGGTTATTAAGTAGTATCAGAAATGAATAATAAATAAATTATTGAAAAATTAGTTAAACAGAATAAATGAGAAAAATACTAATCGTTGTTTCAATTTTAATGCTTGGCATATGTGCGCTAAATGCACAAAAAACTATTTATTATTTAGTAAGGCATGCCGAAAAAGATACCAGTGTTGCTGGCGCAACAATGATGCAAGCCAACCCTCCACTAAGTGAAAAAGGTATACAAAGGTCCACCCGATTAGCAAGCTTGCTTGAAAAGGAAAATATTGACTATATTTTTTCTACAAAATACTTACGTACTCAATCCACTGCACAACCATTGGCAACGCTGATTGGAAAAGAAATTCAATTTTACGAAATTACTAAAGGAACTGCCTTTTCTGATTCTATTCAACAAATGCCATTCCTTGGGAAAACCTTGCTGATTATTGGACATTCTAATACAATTCCTCCATTAGTGAATGCTTTAATAAAAACAAATAAGTATCAAAACCTAAGTGATAATGAATATGGTTTCATATACAAAGTAACTATAGAATCTGGTCAAATTAAAGATACTGTTATAATGTATTAGCGCTACAATTGAAATACTTTACGCTTCCATAAATATAAATGGGCTTCTATTGCTAGAAGCCCATTGTCATAATTTTAAACTTAAAGTGCTACTTAGCTGGAGGTAAATCTGAATTAAAGATATCTCTATAGAACATTAATTTTCCATCCACTCTTTTCCAAAGTACTAAATATTTACCCTTGTCTATTTGACTGCCATCCTTTGCATTTAGCAAATAAACGCCTTCCTTAGTTACAAAGTTTTCATCACCCCAAACTTCTGTTGTAGTTAACTTAGC
>CAIOYQ010000083.1 GCA_903862505.1 uncultured Bacteroidota bacterium | reverse complement strand
GTATGAACGATGCAGATAGTGGTGGTCCAAAAGGCTTTAGCAAAAACGAAGGATAATTTAAAATAATAAATGGGCCTTTGGTATGTAAAAATGTTGAAGGCTCATTTATATAATTTGAATTAAGAAAAAATAAACACATAATACTAAAATTGTTTTTAAAATGGGAACCTCAACCGAACAACAACAAAAAGTAAGCGCCTTATTAAAAAAAGCGCCATTGATTATCTCTGGTCCTTGTAGTGCCGAAACCGAAGAACAAGTAATGGCTACTGCGCGTGGCTTAGCAGCTACAGGCAAAGTAGATATTATGCGTGCAGGTATCTGGAAACCTAGAACCCGTCCTGGAAGTTTTGAAGGGATTGGAACAAAAGGGTTGCCTTGGTTACAACAAGCAAAAAAAGAAACTGGCATACCTGTTGCGGTGGAAGTGGCTACAGCAAAACAAGTGGAAGACGCTTTACATTTTGATGTAGATGTTTTATGGATAGGTGCCCGTACAACTGTGAATCCTTTTAGTGTACAAGAAATTGCAGATGCTTTAAAAGGAGTTAAAGTACCTGTTTTAATTAAGAACCCATTAAATCCAGATTTAGAATTATGGGTAGGGGGTATGGAACGTATTGCTAAAGCAGGTATTGAAGATTTAGGATTAATACACAGAGGATTTAGCTCTTATGGAAATACTGAATACCGTAATGCGCCCATGTGGCATTTGGCTATTGAAATGAAACGTCGTTTTCCAGGCATTCCAATGATTAATGACCCTTCTCATATTTGTGGTCGTCGCGATATTTTACAATCTGTTGCGCAACAAGCAATAGATTTAGACTATGATGGTTTAATTATTGAATCACATGTAGATCCAGACAATGCATGGAGTGATGCGAAACAACAAATCACACCCGAAGTATTGAAATCTATGTTAGATAGTATGCATTGGAGAAAAGAGACAGTTCAAAATGAAGATTTCCAAAGTGCGCTAGAAGCCATGCGTCAACAAATTAATCAGTTAGATGATGAATTGTTACAAGTATTGTCTACACGTATGAAAGTGGCACAAAAAATTGGCGAGTATAAGAAAAATAATGATATTACTATTTTACAAACCAATCGTTGGAACGAAATTTTAGATCGTGCGGTGTCTAAAGGAAATAAATTAGGATTGAGTGATGATTTTGTTACTAAATATATGGACGCCGTGCATATGGAAAGTATCAATCAGCAAAATAAAGTAATGAATAACTAGAAGATTTTGGGGCTTATTATTGAAAAATAATACAACCTAATTCTTCGTCTCTTTTATTAAAAAAAGTAATCATGAAAAACTGGAAAGTTAAATTTTCAAGTTCGACAGTGACATTTGTTTTAGATGGCAAATTTGCAGCGATTGAAAAAATGGTTGATAAGTCTGAAGCTATTTATATTACGGATGAAAATGTATATGCTTTACATCAAGCGAAATTCAAAGGCAAAAAAACCATTGTGTTTCCTGCAGGGGAAGAACATAAACATCAAGCAACAGTGGATTTTATTATTGAAGCCTTGTTAAATTTTGGTGCTACAAGACAGGCTGTTTTAATTGGTGTTGGAGGTGGGGTGGTTACCGATATAGTAGGTTATGTAGCAGGTGTTTATATGCGTGGTGTAGCGGTTGGATTTGTGCCTACTACTATTTTAGCCATGGTAGATGCTTCTATTGGAGGTAAAAACGGAATAGACGTTGGATTGTATAAAAATATGGTGGGCTTAATTAGACAACCACAATTTTTAGTATATGATGTAGATTTTTTACAAAGTTTGCCAAAACACCAATGGGAAAATGGGTTTGCCGAAATTATTAAACATGCTGCCATAAAAGATGCAGCCATGATGAAGGAATTGGCTGCACATGACATTACTTATTATCAAAAAAATAAAAAGGCGTTGGCTGCATTGATTGAAAAAAATGTACAGATTAAAGTAAAAGTGGTACAAAAGGATGAGTTTGAAAAAGGCGATCGTAAGCTGCTTAATTTTGGTCACACATTAGGACATGCTATTGAAAATGAACATGCTTTACTGCATGGTCATGCCATAAGTATTGGAATGGTATATGCTGCCAAAATATCTCAGGTATTGCAGGATTTTAATGGGGTAGGTCTCTTGGTGGAAACACTTCAAAAGTATGGCTTACCTACCGCTATGCACTTTGATATTGACAGTGCGATGGAATTAATGCAGAAAGATAAAAAGAATGCAAAAGCCGGAATGCAATATGTGTTGTTAAATAAAATGGGCAAAGCAGTTTGTGAAACAATCCCTATGAAAACATTGTATAAATTAATAAAGTTGTATTCATAAGATGATTGCTAAGGTATATCCAGGAAAGTTAAATGGCGCACAGACGGCGCCTGCAAGCAAGAGCAGTATGCAAAGAGCATGTGCTGCTGCATTATTACATGTAGGGGAAACTACTATTTACAATCCAGGTCATTCCAACGATGATTTAGCTGCGCTAGATGTAATTCAAAAATTAGGTGCAAAGCTGGAATTTCAAAAAGAATCCAGTACAGAGGAAGGCATTAAAAATGATAGCATCAAAATTATTTCTAAAGGAGTAAAGCCTATTGGTGCCGAATTGAATTGTGGTGAAAGTGGATTAGGAATTAGAATGTTTACACCTATTGCGGCTTTAAGTAGTGAATCGATTACGATTTATGGAAGCGGTAGCCTCGTGAAAAGACCCATGCATTTTTTTGATGAAATCTTTCCTGCATTAGGTGTAAAAATTCAATCTCAAAATGGATTTTTACCTATTCAAATTCAAGGTCCATTAACAGCCCCTGAAAGTATTAGCGTTGATGGTTCTTTAAGTTCACAATTTTTAACAGGATTACTAATGGCTTATGCTGCCAGTGGTGTGCAAGGTTCAGTCATTAATGTAGTAGACTTAAAAAGTAAGCCTTATATAGATTTAACTTTATCCGTATTAAATGCATTTGGTTGGAAAGTGCAACATGAAAATTATCAAAAATTTTCTTTTCTGCCACATGAACCTATTAAAGAAGTCATTGAATACACAGTAGAAGGAGATTGGAGTGGGGCTGCTTTTTTATTAGTAGCAGGTGCCATTGCAGGTCCCATTAAAGTAAAAGGATTACAAATGGATTCTACACAAGCCGATAAGGCGGTGATGCAAGCATTGCAAAGTGCAAATGTATCTGTAGCGTTAGAATTGGATGGAATTTTAATTGGTGCTCCCGATGAAGGAGCATTAAGGGCATTTGAATTTGATGCAACCGATTGTCCGGATTTATTTCCACCCTTGGTAGCATTGGCTGCTGATTGTATGGGGGTTTCGGAAATAAAAGGCGTAAGCCGTTTAGCACATAAGGAAAGTGATAGAGGCGTATGCTTGCAAACTGAGTTTGCAAAATTGGGTATACAGATTGACTTAGTAGGTGATCTCATGAAAATCCATGGAGGCGTTGGAATAAAAAGTGCTTCTGTATTTTCACAACATGACCATAGAATAGCCATGGCTTGTGGGGTAGCTGCTTTAAAGGCCAATGGTCCTGTAACCATTACAGGGGCTGAAGCCATCAACAAGTCCTATACCAACTTCTTTGAGCATTTGGGTAAATTAGGGGCTAAATGTGATATCGTATAAATTTCTTAACTTGTAATATTAATATCATATGAATAGTTTTGGAACCATATTTAAAGTACAAATTTTTGGCGAGTCGCATGGCGCTTGTGTTGGTATTGTAGTAGACGGATGTCCAGCAGGATTACCATTATTACAATCCCATTTTGAGGCGGATATGGAACGTCGTAAAGGGGGTAAACAAAAAGGAACCACACCTAGACAGGAGGATGATATGCCCATTTTTAAGTCAGGGTTATTTAATGATACAACAACCGGCGCGCCAATTACCATGTTGTTTGAAAATAATAATACACGTAGCGGTGATTATGAAAAGCAAAGAGCAGTGCCTCGTCCTGGACATTCAGATTTTACAGCGCATCATAAATTTGGAGGCTTCGAAGATTATAGAGGAGGCGGACATTTTAGTGGAAGGCTAACAGCAGCCATAGTGGGTGCTGGAGTGATAGCAAAAAAATTATTAAAAGAGGTTGAAGTAGCAGCACATATTATAAGTATTGGAGGAGAAAAGGATTTGGAAAAAGGTTTACAAAAAGCAATTGCTCAAAAAGATAGTGTGGGTGGAATAGTAGAGTGCGTAGTAAAAGGGTTACCTATTGGATTGGGCGAACATTTCTTTGACTCAGTTGAATCACTTATTAGTCATGCAGTATTCTCTATTCCAGCCATTAGAGGGATTGAATTTGGAACTGGGTTTGCTGCAGCAAATATGTTTGGTGTGGATCATAACGATCCCATTGAAGATGCTTCGGGAAAAACAAAAACCAACCATGCCGGTGGTGTAGTTGGTGGGTATACCAATGGAAATGATTTAGTATTTCGCATTGCTGTAAAACCTACCTCATCTACTCCTAAGGATCAAACTACTTGGAATTGGGAAACCAATGAGCAGGAAGTGTTTTCGGTAAAAGGAAGACACGATTTATGCATTGCATTAAGAGTCCCCGTTGTCTTGGAAGCGGTAACGGCTATTGTGCTTGCAGATTTAATGTTATTAGAACAAAGAATACCAAGAATGCTGAAATAAAAAAGTAAAAAAATGGAAAGCGAATACATATATCATGTAACTACTCAGTTAGAGTGGGAGCAAGCAAAAAAAGAGGGTGAGTATAAGCCTGTCGGATATGAAAAGGAAGGATTTATACATTGTTCTATCGAAAGGCAGTTGGACGGTGTATTAGATCGGTTTTATAAAGGACAAACTGGCTTAGTGAAGTTAAAAATTGAAAAAGCTAAAGTAAGTAGACCCGTTTTATTTGAGTTGGCTGTAGACTTAGACGAGTTATTTCCTCATATTTACGGAACTTTAAACTTAGATAGTGTTGTCGAGGTAATTCTAATTCCTTAAAATCTAAATTTATGTTCATTAAAGAAAAAAGAAACTTAATTTTACATAATAAGAAATAAATATATTCTATGAAAAAGATAATATACATAGTATTGGCATTGGCCTTTTCGGCTCAAGTGAATGCACAGGATACTGCAACCGTTAAACCAGCCTCAATTGCATTGAGATTAGGTATGTATGATTTTAAAAAAACCAATAAAACCGATGGTTTAGCAACAACTGCAGTAAACTATGGTTTTCAGTATATCCAAGGATGGAATAAAAAATTAGACTTTGTGGCTAATCTTGAATTGTCTTCTTTTAAGTATCCATATTATACTTCCTTAAAAGTGCCTAAGGCTCTTACTGCGAAGGATTATGTTTCACTTGACTTTAATTTAAATTATAAGTTTTTAACGGACGAACATCCAATTGTGCCTTATGTAACTGCTGGAATTGGCGTTGGAATTGATCGTCTAATATATTATTCAGCTTACGCACCTGTAGGAGCGGGTTTGCAAATTAAAGCAAACTATGGTTCTTATATTTTTATTCAAGCAACACATAATGCGGAAACGTCTTATTTAACTAAGAAGCACAATAGCTATTCAATTAGTTATTCCTTGCCTTTAAAGGGAAAGGATAGAAAACCCGTTTTATTACCTCCTGCACCTATCATAGTGGATGGAGATAATGACGGTGTTGTTGACGGTTTGGATAAATGTCCAAATCAAGTAGGAACAGCTAAGTATAATGGCTGTCCCATTCCAGACACCGATAGTGACGGCGTAAACGATGAACAAGATAAATGTCCAAGTCAAGCGGGCACCGTTAAATATAATGGCTGTCCCATTCCAGACACCGATAAAGATGGCGTGAATGATGAGCAAGATAAATGTCCAACTGTTTCTGGATTAACTAGATATGGCGGCTGTCCAATTCCAGATACCGATAAAGATGGCGTGAATGATGAGGAAGATAGATGTCCAACAGAAGCGGGCATTGCAGCGAATAAAGGTTGTGAAGATATTCAGCCTTTGTTAAATGAAATTGCGAAAGATTTTAAATTTCAAACTGGTAAAGTATCCTTAAATAGTAAAACCTTGATAAAATTAGATGCCGTAGTCGCTGCCTTAAATAAATATCCAAATATTAATTTAGAAATTGTGGGTAATACAGACAATACGGGGTCAAAAAGAATCAATCAGCCGTTGTCAGAAAAAAGAGCAAAAGTGGTGTCTACCTATTTGGTTAAAAAAGGAATTCCAGCCGAAAGATTAAATAATATTGGCGTTGCTGATACAAATCCGGTGGATACGAATAAGACTTCAAAAGGGAGAGCAAGTAATAGAAGAACAGATATGAATGCTAAGTATTAAAATACAAATTCAATAAGTAATATTCATAAATAAGGGCCTCGTTTGAGGCCCTTATTTATTTGAGGCTTAGTAAACATTTATTTCTCTATCCAGCGTTATTCCAAATTTAGTTTGAACGGCATGTATAATTTCCTCTGAAAAGTCATACACTTCTTTGCCTGATTTAATACCGTAGCTCACAATAACTAATGCTTGCTTTTCATAACAACCCACATTCCCTTTTCTAATTCCCTTCCATCCACAAGAGGCTATAAGCCAATCAGCAGCTACTTTATATTCCTTATCAGAAATAGGATGCGCAATTATATTGGGGAAAGATTTTTCTAATTCAGTGTATTTTTCTTTGGGTAGTATTGGATTTTTAAAAAAGCTACCTGTATTTCCCAATATTTTAGGGTCGGGTAATTTATGTGTCCTAATTTGTGTAACGGCCGCGGCTACATTTGCTAAACTTGGATTTTTTATTCCCTTATCATGTAATACTTCTCTTATGGCTCCATAATCTGTTTTTAATATGGGCTGCTTTTGCAGTATATATTGTACATGGGTAATGATATATCTGTTGGGCAGTATTTTGAATACACTGGTTCTATATCCAAAACCACATTCCTTATTGGACAAGTTTATCCACTGTTGCGTTAATGTATCATAAGCCTTAACATGCTCAATGCATTCTTGTATTTGCGCACCATATGCGCCAATATTTTGGATAGGACTGGCTCCAACCGTACCTGGGATGAGACTTAAGTTTTCAAGTCCGCCCCAACCTTTTTGAACACAATAACTTACAAAATGGTGCCAATTTTCGCCAGCGGCTACTTGGAGGGTAACGTCGCTTGGTGTTTCATTTGTTTTCTTAATGCCCATCATTTCCATTTTTGCGATTAGCCCAGTAAAATTTTTAGTAAAAAGTATATTGGAACCGGAGCCTATGATGAGGAAGGGGTAGTTATTTTCATGACACCAGTGAACAGCTTCTTCCACTTGATTTTCATTTTGTATTCGGGTGAAAAAATTTGACTTCTCTTCGCTCGCAAAAAAATGAAAAGGTTTTAAAGATATATTTAAATCAGGGGTCATATTACAATTTGTATAAAAGGGGGATCAATGCTAATTAGGATCAACATCAATAATAATTTGAACGGTTTTATATCTGGGATGTGCTTGAATTAATTGAACGTAATTAACAAGTTGTTTTTTTGCAATTTGCAATTGCCCTGCTTGGGTTGCTATTTTCACACAGAGTTCCCAAATGTATTTATTTCGAACCCTATTAACGAGTGGTTGTGCTGGACCTAATACAGTTCTTTGAATTTCGGGAGTGAGGGAGTGTAGGAAGTGATTTGCTGCTTCTTCGGCAATTTCATTTTCCTTGTGTTTAAATAAAATGCTTAGTAATCTGCTAAATGGAGGGTAGGCAAATTGCTTTCTATTTTGAATTTCAAATTTATAAAATCCAAGATAATCATGTTGCTGAACCAATTGTACAATTGGGTGTTGCACCTGACTTACTTGTATCAATACTTTTCCATTGCTATTTTTTCGGCCTGCGCGTCCACTTACTTGTTCCATCATTTGAAAGGCCCGTTCGTTTACACGGTACTGATTAAAGTTCAGTAAACTGTCTGCATCCACAATACCCACTAGGTCTACATTCTCGAAATCCAAGCCTTTCACCACCATTTGGGTACCCACCAAGATATCTATTTGTCTTTGTTCGAATTGTTGAATGAGTTGGTCATGCTCGTTTTTCCCTTTCACATTATCAAAATCCATTCTTGCTACAATGACACCAGGCAAAGCTTGATTTAATTTTTCTTCAATTTGTTCTGTACCAAAACTCTTTTGCCTAAAATGTTGTTTACCACAAGCTTGGCAAGCGGTTAAAATTGGATAAGTAGCACCGCAATAATGACAAGAAAGTAAATTCTTTTGTTTATGGTAAGTGAGTGTTACATCACATTGTGTGCAATGAGGAATCCATCCACAGGTTTCACAAATCAAATAAGCGGCATAGCCACGTCTATTCTGAAAAAGGATCACCTGCTTTTGAACTGCGATGGTTTTTTTGATTTCAGCCAATAGAAGGGGCGTTAATATCGCTGTTCCAGTTGGCTGTTTTTTGGTATCTATAATTTGTATAGTAGGAAGCGCCCCTTGATTAAAACGTTCGGTTAAATGCGTATAGCCATATTTTTTATTCTCTGCATTATAAAAACTTTCCACCGATGGGGTGGCAGAACCAAGTATTACTTTTGCATTCAATTTATTTGCGTAATAGATAGCCGTATCTCTCGCTTGGTAACGAGGTGCTGGATCTTGTTGTTTATAGGAGCCATCATGCTCTTCGTCTACAATAATTAATGACAAATTTTTGTAAGGAAGGAATAAGGCCGATCTTGCACCTAGTACAATTTTTATTTCTCCAGTTTTTACCTTGTTCCATATTTCCACCCGCTCATTGGGATTGAATTTTGAATGATAAATAGCAATACTGTTTCCAAAATATTGTCTTAAGCGTCTTATCATTTGAGCGGTTAATGCAATTTCGGGCAACATATACAATGCTTGCTGTCCTTTTTTAATCAGCTCGTTAATAAGTGCTACATATATTTGGGTTTTACCACTTCCCGTAATGCCATATAATAAATGTACGGGGTATTTTTCCAATTGTGTTTTAATGGAATCCAATGCAGCTTTTTGTTGCTTGGATAATTCATGAAGGGCTTGATTTCCTATGCCTCCTTCATTTTTTAATCGGTCAATTTTTCTTTTTTCAGTAATTAGTATTCCTTTGTCAATTAAAGCTTTTAATTGTGCATGGGAGGCACCCGATTTTTCTAATATTGATTTTTGACTTACTTCCCCTTCTGTTTTTTGAAAATGCAAAAACGAAAGCAATAAGGCAAGCTGCTTGGGTGCCCTTGTCCATTCGTTAAGTAGTTGCTCTATTTGATCTTCTGCTTTATAGGCTGGAGCAAGATGAATATAGGTTTCCTCTTTTGTCTTGTATTTGTCATTCATATTTTCTTGAATGAAACAAATTCCTTTTTGGATTAGTTTGTTGACAATGGGGTACACCGATTTTTTATCCAATAATTTTTGAACCTCTACAAGGCTCAATTCTTTTTTTATTTGTAATGCCTCGCATATAATGTATTCGGAATCGCTTAATTGATGACTGTCAATTATTTGATCCTCATTGTATATAAAAACAGACTCGCTTGATATTTT
>CAIOYQ010000082.1 GCA_903862505.1 uncultured Bacteroidota bacterium | reverse complement strand
ATCATTTAAAATCAAATGGTATAAAAAATGGGCAAAGTCTCCATTCAAATAGTCTATAGCCTTACTTTTGCTTCTAAATGGAACCCTTTTGAGTGCCCCAATATTTTTAATCACCCCACCTTTTACCCAGCTAAATACCCCTTATCCGGCTACCGCTTATTTGAAAGGGTTTTTCAATACCAAAGGAATAAGTTCATTTCAAGCCGATTTAGGTATTGAAGTAACCATAGCGCTCTTTAGTAAGGAAGGGTTAGAGAAATTATTTACAACAATAGAGGAAAAGCAATTAAATGAGACAGCCTTTGTATTATCAGAAAATAGTGCACGCATTCTTGCTTTAAAAGAGGTTTACGTTAAAACAATTGATCAGGTGATTTCGTTTTTGCAAGGAAAATCAAATACACTCGCTCATTTAATTTGTACACGCAATTTTTTACCCGAAGCCAGTAGATTTGAACAATTAGATAATTTAAATTGGGCTTTTGGAAGTATGGGAAAACAAGATATGGCCAAGCATATTGCCACCATGTACTTGGAAGACCTTAGTGATTTAATTAAAGAAAATATTGACGAACATTTTGGTTTTAGTCGTTATGCTGAAAGTTTAGGAAGATCTGCAAATTCATTTGATGATTTATACAATGCATTGCAAAAGCCATTTACTTATTTAGACGAAATATTAATTAAAATTTTGGATGCAAGATTAAAGGAAGTCAATCCAAAATTAGTTTGCCTCTCCGTTCCTTTTCCTGGAAATTTATATACCTCCTTGCGCTGTGCGCAATGGATTAAGCAACATTACCCTGGCACGAAAGTAGCCATGGGTGGGGGTTTCGCGAATACCGAATTAAGGTCCTTAAGTGATGTAAGGGTATTTGAATTTTATGATTTTATTACTTTAGATGATGGTGAAGCACCCCTTGAAATTTTAATTGAACACCTTGACGGTAAAAAACAACAGCATGAATTAAAGCGTTGTTTTACGTTGGTTAATGGAGGGGTTACCTATATCAATAACACAAATTGCTCGGACTATAAACAAGGTCAAGTGGGTACGCCCGATTATGACGGATTGTTATTGGATAAATATATTTCGGCCATTGAAGTTATTAACCCCATGCATAGTTTATGGAGTGATGGTCGTTGGAATAAATTAACCATGGCACATGGTTGCTATTGGGGTAAGTGCACTTTTTGTGATATTTCTTTAGACTATATAAAATCCTATGAACCCATTGCTGCTTCTTTAATTGTAGATAGGATGGAGGAGTTAATTGCAAAAACAGGAGAGCATGGTTTTCATTTTGTAGACGAAGCGGCGCCCCCTTCTTTAATGAAATCGGTGGCCATTGAAATCATAAAAAGAAAAATTGTTGTAAGCTGGTGGGCCAATGTGCGTTTTGAAAAAAGCTTTACCCGTGATTTGTGTTTGTTGTTAAAAGCGGCGGGTTGTATTGCAGTAAGTGGCGGGCTAGAAGTAGCATCAGATAGGTTATTGGATCTTATAGATAAAGGCATCACCGTTGCGCAGGTGGCCAATGTAAGTAAACACTTTTCGGATGCCGGCATTATGGTGCACGCCTATTTAATGTATGGTTTCCCAACACAAACTGTTCAAGAAACAGTAGACTCTTTAGAAATGGTAAGACAGCTTTTTGAGACAGGGACTTTGCAGTCAGCTTTTTGGCATTTATTTACCATGACTGCACATAGTCCCGTTGGATTAAATCCCGAAAAATATAAAGTAAAAAAAGTAACCGAAGAGATAGGCACTTTTGCCAATAATGATATCGAACACATTGATCCAACTGGAGCGAATCACGAATTATTTGGCTTTGGTTTAAAAAAGGCATTGTTAAATTATATGCATGGTACTTGTTTTGAATTGCCTTTGCAAAAATGGTTTGAATTTAAAATTCCAAAAACTTCTGTGCCTCCCGACTATATTTTAAATGCAATATCGGTTCCTGAAATAAATGTAACTAATCACTACAAAGCAATTTGGCTGGGTGTAATGCCAACAACAACAATCATTCAACGATCTAAAAAAGGGACTAAATGGGAAGAAATGAATTTTCATTTTCAGACCAATAAAACCGCATTCGACATTAGTTTAGAACCAACAGTAGGGAACTGGTTATTACATTTATTGTCAAAGTTGAGTATCGAAAATGGGAATGGTTTAACCTATGCCGAAATTAAGGACAGCTATGCTAAGCAAGGGTTAGATGGATTTGAATTGTGTTGGGATAACAAGCCTATTACCAATTTATACAAGGCCGGGTTACTTAGCATTTAATCATATTGTTTTTCTTTTTCTTTTTTCATTGAACCTTTCACTTAATTGTTTGTTTATTAATATTAAATAATTAATATCATGGGAAATTTTTTAGTAATAGGTGCTTCATCTGGGATAGGAAATGCAATTGCGTTACAATTAATTAAAGAAGGGCATGAGGTATATGGAACTTTTAATTCGCATCCCATTGAATCTGTTCAAAATTTTAATACACATCATTTAAATGTATTAGACGAGTCCATTGATTTTAGTTTTATACCAACTACCCTCCATGGTTTAATATATTGTCCTGGAACCATTAATCTGAGACCATTTGCAAGAATTCAACCTAGCGATTTTTTACAAGATTTTAATTTACAAGTAGGAGGCGCTGTTAAAGTAATTCAAGCAGCATTGCCGGCATTAAAAAATAGCGGAAGCGCTTCCATTCTTTTATTTTCTACTGTTGCGGTTCAATTGGGCTTAAATTTTCATACACAGGTGGCTGCTTCCAAAGGAGCGATAGAAGGACTTACCAAAGCGTTGTCTGCCGAACTAGCTCCCAACATTAGAGTAAATTGTATCGCACCTTCTTTAACGGACACCCCTTTAGCGGCTAGTTTATTAAATAGTGAACAAAAAATGGAAGCCAATGCGCTTCGCCATCCTTTAAAAAGAGTGGGTACTGTCAATGACATCTCGGAGATGGCTTGTTTTTTATTGTCTGACAAATCAAGTTGGATAACAGGACAAATATTGCATGTGGATGGTGGAATGAGTTCCATAAAAATGTAGTTTCCCAATTTTATTATTTACTTTTATGCAATAAATAATTAACTATGGGATTTGCAATTAATAAAAAAGTAGCGGATAAAAAAGCAGCAGCTACTACTAAAACTACTCCTCAAGCTGGAGGTAGTTCAAAGTTTATCGCTAAAGCCAACACTAAGTCTTCTGGCGGCGCGAATAAAAAACCTATTAAAACTGGTGGATCAAGAGGAAGTTGATTTCTACTATTTTCTCTATCCTAAGGGATTCAAAAAGGCATAAACATCACTGAGTTATGCCTTTTTTTGTGCCTATAGCTGAATTTTGTCCAATTTTTCTAAGTTTTTTTTCAATATTTTTTCAACAAATACTAGAATAATTAAGTTCGTATTTGATTGATTTACAGTTATATATTATTTATAATTTTAATTTATTTAGCCTAAATACTTATTTTGTTAACTAAACCTTAACATTCGTTTATTTTTTTCACTATCTTAGAGACTTAAGTAAAACAAAAAGCAAATGAAGAAAATTGTAACCTCACTCTTCTTGGCTGTTTTAGTATTCGCTTCGGCAAATGCACAGGTTCGTTCTGTAACCGGTACGGTGAAAGACGATAAAGGCGTTGCGGTAGCTTATGCAACAGTGAAAGTTAAGGGTCAAACATCAGCCTCAGTTGCTGATGCTAATGGTAACTTCAAAATTAATGCTGCTGCAAATGCAACTTTGCAAGTTAGTGCAACTGGTTTCGCTTCAGCCGAAGTGAAAGCAACTGCAACAACTTTAAGTATTGTTTTGAACCGTCAAGCTGATGAGCTTGACAATGTGGTTGTTACCGCTCAAGGTATCCGTAAAAAATCTAAAGAGATTGGATACTCTTATGCTAAAGTATCTAGTGAAGAACTTTCAGTAGGTCGCTCTCCTCAGTTAACACAAGCCCTTGCGGGTAAGGTTTCTGGTTTGGCGGTGTATACTGTAAACAACAGCGTTGATCCTGCCGTTAAGGTGGTATTACGTGGTTACCGTTCATTAACTGGTAATAACGAAGCATTAATAGTAATTGACGGTATGCAAACTACCGCTACTGCCTTAGCATTGATCAATCCAAATGATGTAGACAACGTTTCTATCCTTAAGGGTGGTCAAGCGGCTACATTGTATGGTTCTGCCGGTGTAAATGGTGCCTTAGTAATTACAACTAAACAAGGTAATAAAGGAAAATTGAAAATTCAGTTTTCTAATGCGACCAACTTTGAACAAGTTAGTTTCTTACCTGCCTTCCAAGACAAGTATGGTTCTGGTTCTCAATACTATCCATATGTATTAGGGGAAGCGGCCTACAATAAGGATCCTCTTGTACGTGCAAAAGCAAACTGGAGATCCTATGAAAACCAACAATATGGTGATGCTTATGATGGTAGCATGCGTATTGCCGGTCGTGTATTACAAGATGGTAGCAAATTGATTATCCCTTATGCGAACGTTGCTAATGTTCGTGAAAATAGTTTTGATATTGGTGTTTCTACAAACAACCAAGCAAGCTTCCAAGGTGGTGATGATAATGGTAGCTACTACTTATCGGTTGAAAATCAAAAAGTCAATGGCATTGTACCTGGTGATTTAAGTGATAGAACGGGTGTTCGTGTGAAGTCAACTAGAGAATACGGCCAGGTTTCTACAACCTTTAATGCTGCCTATACACAAGTTGCATATGACAGAACTACTTCTGATTTCCAAAATGATATCATTAACACTGCTTCTTGGGTAGATTTAACAACCATGAGAAATTGGAGAACGAATAAGTTCGCTAATCCAAATGGTTATTATAATGACTATTACAATAACCCTTATTTTAATAAGGATATTAACCGTGCTAGATACAAAGACGCTAACTTCTCGGGTAACTTCGATATCACTTATCGTGCAACCCCTTGGTTACAATTGTATAACCGTATAGCTATCATGAATAACTCTCGTACTGGTAAAAACACACAAGAGAAATTCCAATATTCTGACTGGGCAAAAAATGGCGCTTACATTCCGGCTCCTTATGAAAGTGATGATGATTATCCTGGTATCTACCGCGCCATTTCTGACGTGTTAGGTGGTGTTACAGATTACTCTTCTACAGAGAATGTGTTAAACAATGAATTCCAAGTACGTATTCAAAAGGATTTAGGTATCACACAAAACAAGTTGAACTTAGGTTACTCAATATACCAACGTTATACAAAGTCAATCTCTGTTTCATCTAGTTCCATTGTGGTTCCTGATGTTTATAATGTTGCGAACAGACAAGGAAACTTAGGTGGTGCTGAATCTAATACAACTGAGCGCAGGTTTGGTTACTATGCGGATATGAACACTAACTTAAAAGGAATGGAGTGGTTAAACTTGAACCTTACTGGACGTTATGATGCGACTTCTCGTTTCTTTAAAACAACAAGAGCTGCCGATCAATACTCTTACTTGTATTATGGTGCGGCATTGTCATTTGTGTTAACAGATGCATTACCTGCTTTGAAAAACGATGTATTGAACTATGCTAAATTACGTGGATCTTATAACAAGAATGGTAATGACAACATTCCATTGTATGGTTTGGATTTAGCGTATAATAACGGTAGTAACTTCCCTTATGGTAACAACGTAGGTTTATCAGTAGGTAATACTTTACCTGATGCTAATTTAAAGCCTGAGTTTGTAACTGCAATTGAAGTAGGTGGTGAGTTTAGCTTCTTGAAAAACAGAGTGAACTTAGACGTTTCTTGGTATACTCAAAAATCAGAAGGACAAGTATTAACGGTTAAAGTACCTAACTCAACTGGTTTCTCTAACTTGTTAATTAACGTAGGTCAAGTGGATAACTTCGGTTACGAGGCTGACTTAAAAGTTCAAATATTACGTGAAACTAAAGTGAAGTGGGATATGAGTATCAGATACTCTTACAACGACAACAAAGTTGTTAGTTTATATCCTGGTATTACTCAATTCGCTTATGGTGGATATTCTTATGCTACATCAAACGTAATGTTAGGACAACGTTTCCCAATTTTGAAAACAAATGGATATTTCTATGATGATGCAGGCCGTAGAAGAGTAAGTCCTACAACTGGTTACCCAGTACTAGACCCTACTTTGAAAGAAAAAGGGGGTACTTTACCACGTGATATGGTGGGCTTAGGTTCTACTGTATCTTATAAGGATTTCCGTTTATCATTCAACTTTGAATACCGTGGAGGTAACGTTATGTACGCTGACTTAGGTCGTCAAATGACTTTCACAGGATCGGGTGCTTGGACTGCAAACAGAGGAAATCAAATTTTTGCGAATTCATATTATATCGATCCAGTATCTGGAGCGAACGTGCCTAACACAACTATTCAAGTTCGTGAACCAGAGTACGCTTTATGGGTTAACAACTACCGTTTGATTGCTGAGAACTTCGTAGCACCAGCTTGGTTTATTAAATTAAGAGACGTTAATTTGTCTTATAATTTACCAGCTTCTTTTGTTAAAAAGTCTAAGATTTTTTCAGCTGCTAACGTAGCAATTTATGGTAGAAACTTATTTACAATTGTTGATGCGAAGAATCAGTATACTGATCCTGAATTCAGCTATACAAGTGGTAACGGATCAGGTATTAGTAATACTGGCCAAACACCTCCTGTACGTCAAATTGGTTTCAACGTAAACTTTGTTTTTTAATAAACCACTAACTAAAACAATAGATATGAAACTAAATAAATTATATATCGCCGCGTTTTTGGTTCTTGTGGGGACAGGTTGTAAAAAAGACTATTTAAATGTCAATACCAACCCGAATTCACTTCCAACCGCAACGCCTGCGTTCGTTCTTGCCAATGCAATGAACACATCTGCTACCAACATGCTTTCTCCTAATGAAGTTGGCATGTTCTGGGGAGGTCAATGGACACAGTCTAATGGTTATATCATTAGTACTACATTGTTCTCTTATAGCTTTACCAATGGTGACTTTAACTATTGGGATAACACCTATGATAACCTTTACGATTATCAGTATATAATCAATACTGCAGATGCT
>CAIOYQ010000081.1 GCA_903862505.1 uncultured Bacteroidota bacterium | reverse complement strand
TTTTATTTATCTATGGGCTTAACGGCGGAAGCGGTTGCCAATGAATATAAAATAAGTAGAGAAGACCAGGATGCATTTGCATTGGCTTCGCATCAAAAAGCAAAAGCGGCTATTGACAACGGTCATTTTAAGAAAGGTATTCTACCCATTGAAGTCACCGAGACCTATGTAAATGAAAAAAATAAAAGAGCAACAAAATCTTATATCGTTGATACCGATGACGGAGTGCGCGCTGATACCACTATTGAAGCATTGGCAAAATTAAAACCTGCTTTTGCCATGAAAGGTTCTGTTACTGCGGGTAATTCTTCTCAGACAAGTGATGGGGCAAGTTTTGTAATTGTAATCAGTGAAAAATTGATCAACGCTTTAGGCTTAAAGCCTATTGGGCGTTTGGTGAATTGTGCATCGGCAGGCGTACATCCAAGAATTATGGGCATCGGTCCTGTGGCTGCTGTTCCAAAAGTTTTAAAACAAGCAGGAATGAATTTAGATCAAATAGATTTATTTGAATTAAATGAAGCATTTGCATCACAGTCTTTAGCGGTCATTCGGGAACTAAATTTAGATACCCATAAAGTAAATATAAATGGAGGCGCCATTGCATTGGGTCATCCGCTAGGTTGTACCGGATCAAAACTTACAGTGCAGATAATCAATGACTTAGAAAGACTTAATAAAAAATATGGCATGGTAACTGCATGTGTTGGGGGTGGTCAAGGAATTGCAGGCATTATTGAAAAAATATAAGGTTTTTTAAGTAGCTTAGTTACTCATTATTTAAAAAATAAATAAGATTAACATGCGCATTATTCTTTTAGCTACCATCTTAGCAGTATCCTCTGTTTTTTCATTGGAAGCAACAGCACAAAAGTCAAAAAAAGTAGCAACGCCCGTAGAAAGCGTTGAAAAAGTTGACATCAATAAAGTATTTAAAAATTGGAAGCCAAGAAACGTTGGACCTTCAAGTATGAGTGGTCGCGTTACCACCATTGATGTGGAAGTAAACAATCCTAATAATATTTGGATTGGTGCTGCATCGGGTGGTGTTTGGAAAACAAATAATAGTGGGGTGAGTTGGACACCTGTTTTTGAAGAGCAGCCCATTATGAATATTGGTGCTTTAGCCATTCAGCAATCTAATCCAAGTGTGGTTTGGGTAGGAACGGGCGAAGGAAATCCTAGAAATTCAATTAATATTGGCGAAGGAGTTTACAAAACGATGGATGCAGGTAGAACCTGGAAGCGCATGGGCCTTGAGCAAACAAAAAATATTCATAGAGTCATCATTGACCCCAATAATCCAAATACTGTTTATGCTGGTGCGATTGGAAATCCTTATGGACAAAGCAAAGACAGAGGGGTATATAAAACGAACGACGGTGGCGAAACTTGGAATCAAATTTTATTTACCAATGATACGACGGGACCTGGTGATATGATCATGGATCCAACCAATCCCAATAAATTACTTGTTGCCATGTGGCACCATTATCGCAATCCTTATCATTTAGAAAGTGGTGGTAAAGGAAGTGGAATTTATATGACTATTGATGGTGGAAAAAACTTCATCAAATTGGGCAAAGAGCATGGCTTGCCTGAAGGTAATTTAGGAAGAGTGGGTTTGGCCATTAGCAGATCTAATCCAAATCGCGTTTATGCATTAGTGGAATCAGCAAAAAGCGGCTTATATAAAAGTGATGACGGCGGATATTCATGGAAATTGGTGAATGGTCAAAAATCAATTGTTGATAATAGACCTTTTTATTTCCAGGATATTATTTGTGATCCTTTAGATGAGAATACTTTATGGTACATAAGTCAAACT
Source organism: uncultured Bacteroidota bacterium (assembly GCA_903862505.1). Lineage (GTDB taxonomy): Bacteria > Bacteroidota > Bacteroidia > Chitinophagales > Chitinophagaceae > Sediminibacterium. Next base: position 12,746 of record CAIOYQ010000081.1, on the reverse strand, counting down.
GTTCAAAAAAGTATTGATGCTGGTAAGACATTTGAAACGATTATTCCATATAGTGGTATTCATCCGGATCACCATGCATTTTGGATTCACCCAAAGGATAATAAATTAATTTTAGACGGGAATGATGGTGGTATTGGTCTTACCCGTGATGGTGGTAAAACATGGATGTTTGATGAAAAAATACCGGTAGGGCAGTTTTACCATATTAATGTAGACAATGAAATTCCGTATCATATTATGGGAGGGATGCAAGACAATGGATCTTGGAGAGGACCAGCGTATTCGTTAACAAAAGGCGGTATCAGAAATTTTGATTGGGATAATTTATGGGGTGGTGATGGATTTGATGTAATGCCAGATCCAGAAGATGCAAACTGGGTGTACGCAATGAGTCAGGGCGGATCGGTTGGAAGATACAATACACAAACAGGACAGTCGTCTTATATTAAACCGCCTGCTCCGAATGCAAAAACATTGCTTCGTTTTAACTGGAACGCGGCCATCGCACAAGATCCTTTTGATACAAAAACAATTTATTTTGGATCTCAGTTTTTACATAAGAGTACCAACAAAGGGGCAGCCTGGAAAATTATTTCTCCAGACCTAACAACCAATGATAGTATAAAAATAGATCAAACTAATAATGGCGGATTAAGCGTTGATATCACAGGTGCAGAAAATTATTGTACGATTATTTCAATCGCACCTAGTGCATTGAAAAAAGATTTAATTTTTATTGGAACGGATGATGGTAAAGTACAAGTAACTGAAAATGGTGGTCAAACCTGGTCAGACCTTACTAGTAATATTGCTGGTTTCCCGAAAGATGCTTGGATTCCGCAAATCAGAACATCCAGCCATAATGCCAATGAAGTTTTTGTAGTGGCTAACAATTATAGACAAGGTGATTTTGCACCTTATATATTTAGATCTACAGATTTAGGTAAAACATGGACAAGGATGGTAGATGAGAAAAAAGTAACGGGCTATGCTTTAACGGTATTGCAAGATCCAGTGGAACCTAATTTAGTTTTCGTTGGAACAGAACAAGGTTTTTATGTAAGCTTAGACAATGGCGTTAGCTATCAACAATGGAAGAATGGATATCCTTCCGTTTCCACTTATGATTTTGCTATTCAAGAGAGAGAGTCAGATTTAGCCATTGCTACTTTTGGTAGAAGCTTATGGGTATTAGATGATATCAAACCATTGAGAAAGTTAGCAGCGACAAAGGGCGCAGTAAATAAATTTTTTGTAACGGCTCCTTCGGCAAGTTATAATTTCTCCGTTAAAAATTCACCATACGAGTGGAGCACTTGGGGAATGTGGGATGCTCCAAACAAGCCACTAGGCTTGCCTATTACGGTTTATACAACGGACAGCACTAAAAAAGCGAAGATTCAAATTAAGGATAGTAGAGATTCTGTTATTCGTAATTTAACTTTTAAAATTGATACTGGTTTTAATAGAACTTACTGGGGCTTTGAACAAAAAGGCAATCGTGCTGCAGGCGCACCAAAATCAGGTGGTGGTGGAGGTGGAAGAAGAATGATGGATGAAGAAGCAAGTGCAGCTGCTAATAGTGAAGAAGATAGAGAAATTACGGGTAGAGATGTGTTGTCTGGCAAATACAAGTTTATTGTTAGTGTTGGCAATCAAAAAGATTCTGTTTGGGTGGAAGTAAAGGACGATCCAAGATTACCAAGTAAAAATGAAGTGGTGCTTGCTCAAGATGCTGCATTAGCAAAATTGCAACCAGCAAATGATAAATATAATGCTGCTTTGGATTTAATGGATGATGCGGAACTAATACTTGCTGGTTTAAAGACAGAATGGAAAGATAAAAAAGACAAAGGGCTGGACACTTTAAACAAGGCGCATAAAACTATATCAGATAAGCTTAAAGATATGAGGGCTTATATGATGGGTAAGAAGCAAGAGAAGCAAGGATATGGTACGGTTCCAGTGATTACTCCAATTGGCACCATTAGAAATGCAAGTATGTTAATTGTTGGAAAAAATTCCATTCCTGCTGAACAAGAACAAGCAGCAATAGAAGCAGCCATTACTGCTGCAAATGAAATAGCAACCAAAGTCAATGCTTTTATTGAAAAGGATTGGGCTGATTTTAGAAAATTAGTGGAAGCTAACCCAATTAAAAAATTCAAAGAGGTGTCGTTAATTAAATAAAATTTATTTATGAAAAAAATTATTGTAACGGTCTTGCTTTTAACTGCTATAGGTAGTTTAGAAGTAATGGCCCAGAAAAAAAAGACAGCAACCAATACCACTTCAAATCCTGCGATAATTGCAGAAGATGCAGTTATAAAAGCACAAAATTTTAGACTTATTGGTCCATTTAGAGGAGGTAGAGCAGCTGCGGGGGTAGGTGCTTACACTGATCCCAATACATTTTTTATGGGTTCAACGGGCGGAGGTGTTTGGAAAACAACGGATGCGGGTACCAATTGGAAAAATATTTCTGATGGATATTTTGGTGGCACCATTGGCGCCATTGCCATTGCACCTTCCAATGAGTCTATCTTATATGTTGGAGAAGGAGAAAACTCTATGCGAGGCAATGTGAGTGAAGGATTAGGAGGAGCATGGAAGTCCACTGACGATGGCAAAACATGGAAAAATATTGGATTGAAAGAAAGTCGTCATATTGTAAGACTTATTGTACATCCTAAAAATCCAGATATCGTTTGGGCCGCTGTGATGGGACATTTGTTTGGACCGAATGAAAATAGAGGAGTTTATAAAAGTACAGATGGTGGCGCTACTTGGAAAAAAGTATTATATGTAAATGCGCAAACAGGTGCAAGTGATTTAATAATTGATCCAAGTAATCCCGAAATTTTATATGCGGGTACCTGGCAATTAATTAGAACACCCTATAGTTTAGAAAGTGGCGGAGAAGGTTCAGGTATGTATAAAAGTACAGATGGTGGTGAAACCTGGACGGATATAAAAAAAGCTAAAGGTTTACCAAAAGGTGTTTGGGGTATTGTAGGTGTTGCCATTGCAAAATCAAATACCGATAAATTGTATGCATTGATTGAAAATAAGGATGGTGGATTGTATATGTCCGATGATGCAGGAAAATCATGGGAATTAGTTTGCAATGACAACAATATTCGTCAAAGAGCATGGTACTATACAAAAGTTTTTGTGGATCCTGCTGATGAAAATAAAGTGTATTGCCCCAATGTAAACTTTATGTTTTCAATAGATGGTGGAAAAACTTTTAAATCCTCGCCAACTCCTCATGGAGATCATCATGATTTATGGATTGATCCAAAGAATCCTAGACGTATGATTGTAAGTGATGACGGAGGTGCGCAAGTAAGTTTAGATGGTGCAAAAACTTGGAGTACGATGATGAATCAACCTACCGTTCAGGTGTATAGACTAAGTACTGATAATAGTTTCCCTTATAAAGTGTTAGCTGCTCAACAAGATAATTCTGCATTCAGAATTAAATCAAGTACCTATGGTTCATTTATTGGAGAATCCGATTTTGAATCAACTGCTGGTGGCGAAAGTGGCTATATTGTTGCAGATCCTACGAATCCGGATATAGTATATGGTGGATCTTATGGAGGGTTAATTACTAGGTTAGACCACAAAACAGGAGAGAATAGAGTTATTAATGTTTGGCCTGACAATCCAATGGGCGCTGGTGCCGAGGCAATGAAATATCGTTTTCAATGGAATCACCCTATTTTCTTTTCACCACATAATCCTAAAAAATTATACACTGCAGGCAATCATTTATTTGCAACTGAAAATGAAGGAGCAAGTTGGACGAAGTTATCACCAGACTTAACAACAGATGATAAATCAAAACAAAAAAGTTCGGGTGGACCCATTACACAAGACAATACAAGTGTTGAATATTATTGTACTATTTTCACCGCAGCGGAGTCTCCACTCGAAAAAGATTTGTTGTGGACAGGCAGTGATGATGGCATAATAAGTGTAAGTAAAGACGGTGGGGCCAACTGGAAAAATGTAACACCTAAGGATGCGCCAAAATGGATGATGTGGAATAGGGTAGAGGTGGATCCTTTAAGAAAAGGAACCGCTTATTTCGCGGGGACTAGATATAAACTAGATGATTTTACACCCTATATCTATAAAACAAATGATTATGGGGAAACATGGGAGAAAATTACAAATGGGATAGATCCATTGCACTTTACAAGAAGCATTGTTGCTAGTACTAAAAAAGCGGGTGTATTATTTGCTGGAACAGAGTATGGTTTATATTTATCTGTGAATGATGGCAAATCCTGGGAACCATTCCAATTAAATTTACCATTAACACCTATAACTGATTTATTAATTAGAGATAATAATTTAATAGTAGGTACGCAAGGAAGAAGTATATATATATTAGATAATATAAGTTTAATTGAACAATTCCAAACTGTTAATGGAAATAAAGTATTCCCAATAGCGAATACGTATAGAGTACCCCCTCAAACAGGAGGAAGAAGAAGACGTGCTTCGGGCGCTATTCCTGCAAATGTAGGATTCAATCCAATGAAAGGAGCTGTTGTTAAGTATTATTTAGCGAATGTTGATGATAGCACTAAAGTAGAAATTAAAATTTTAGATGATCAACAAAAAGAAATAAGAACCTATAGCTCAAAAGATAAAGAGGGTCCTGCAACAGAAAAAGGGTTTAATCAATTTGCATGGAATTTATATCATAAGGAATTGGAACAACCAGAAGCTGGATTTATTTTATGGAATGGTTCTACAAGCCCTGTATTAGCGGCACCTGGAAAATATACTGCTAATATTACCATAGATAAACAATTGGTATCTTATCCATTTGAAATTATTGCCGATCCTAATTTTAAGGTATCCAATGCGGACTTAAAAGAACAGGAGCAGTTTTTATTACAAGTGGCTGGAAGTTTCAAAGAAATAATGAATACATTAAAAGGAGCCAAAGAAATAAAATCGCAAATTGCTGTCATTCAAAAAAAGACAAAAGACTCCACTTTTATTGCGAGTGCAAAAGCCGTTAATGATATGTTGACAAAAATTGAAGAAGCTTTGCATCAAACAAAAGCAAAAAGCGGTCAAGATGTATTGAACTTTCCGATACGCTTAGATGATAAAATTGCTGGCGTCTTTGAATCAGCTGCTGCTGGATATGTAGCGCCAACAAAACAAGTTAAAGAGACTTATTTGGAATTAAAGCAACAAGTTGACGAGCAGTTGAAGAAATTTGAAACCATTAAGAAAGAAAATGTGAAAGCGTTGAATGACAAGGTACATCAATTATCTATTCCGATTATTGGAAATTAATTTTATAAAAAGAGCCTCCAACTGGAGGCTCTTTTTATAATTGAACTATTCAAAATCTTTATACAGCAAGTATTTTTTTCGTATTTTTTTGAAGGCAGCAAGTTGAGGTTCCCAACTGTTTCTTATTTCCGCTTCACTGGAACCTTCTTTTAATTGTTGCATTAAACTGGCATTGCCTGCTAACTTATTAAAAAAGTAAGCGGTTTGTTCTAAGGATTTTGGTGCTAAGAAAAAGTTGTCTTTTTGCGGAAAGCTTTTATACATTTCAATAATCAATGCTAAGTCAATCTTATTCTCTGGTGGTGCCGTTTGGCTAAGATCCCATCCGTAACAGGTTTGGCCATATAATTTAGAGGACATGGCGCCAACGCGTGGGTTGGGTACAAAACTAAATTTTTGATTGGTAATACTTGGGTGCCCAATATAGGCAAAGGCATGAGGCGTTCCTCTTCCTTCACTCATTACCGTACCTTCAATTAAACAGGTAGTTGGATACCATAATATCGCAGGCATGTCTGCTAAATTAGGGGAGGGCGCTACGGGTAAGGTATACTTTGAACGATGATCGTAGTTTTTATTTGGAATAATAGTCAAAGACCATTTTGTATTATCAATACCATTTGATTTATTCATTTTCATCCATCTCTCACCTCTTAGCATTTGTGCATATTCTCCCATAGTCATTCCATATACAATAGGAATGGGATTTTTACCAACACCACTTGCAAAAGGAGTTTCTAAGACGGGGCCGTCCACATAATGTCCATTGGGATTAGGGCGATCTAAAACAATTAATGGTTTATTGTTTACCATCCCTGCTTCCATAAAATATTGAAGTGAATTAATATAGGTATAAAAGCGGGTCCCCACATCCTGCACATCAAATAATAATATATCAATGTCTAATAAATCGGTGCTATCGGGTGCATTTTTTTTACCATACAAGGAAACAATTTTAATGCCCGTTTTTGCATCTATTTCATCACTTACTTTTTCACCTGCATCGGCAGTACCTCTTAATCCATGTTCCGGTGTGAATACTTTTTGAATTTGAATACCCTCTTTAATTAAGGTATCAATTAAATGAATGTTTCCAATGATGGCCGTTTGGTTGGTAAACAAACCCACTCTTTTATTTTTTAATAAAGAAAAGTATTCTGCAGTTTGGTAAGCCCCTGGCAAAATATTTTTTTGTGCATGTATTTGGGTACTTGCAAGTGTTATGAACAAGAGTAAAAGAATCGCTTTTTTCATAATTAAATGTTGTACCACAATTTAATAAAAAAGCGACTAAATAGCCGCTTTTCCCAAGATCTTATTCATTCCAAGGCGCCAACATTAATTCAAATACTTTGCCACAATAGGCACTCTTCGGCCTACCCCAAAGGCTTTTGGTGAAATCCGAATGATAGGGCAAAACTGATTTCGTTTGTATTCGTTGGTATTCACCATTTTTAAAGTACGATCTACCAAAGCTGCGTCAAAGCCCAACGCTTTAATGGTTGCAGGATCGGCTCTTTTTTCAATATACTGGTAAAGGATCTGATCTAAAAGTTCGTATGCTGGTAAACTATCACTGTCTTTTTGATCGGGTCTAAGTTCTGCACTAGGTGCTTTGTCAATAATATTTTGAGGAATTATTTCACTAGTACGATTAATGTAGCTAGCCAATGCGTAAACCTGTAATTTATAACAGTCGCCTAAAACGCCTAATCCGCCTGCCATGTCTCCATATAATGTACCATAGCCTGTGGCCAATTCACTTTTATTAGAAGTATTTAATAATACATAGCCTAACTTATTGGCAATGGCCATTAAAATATTTCCACGGGATCTGCTTTGTATATTTTCTTCTGCTAATGAAAAGGGAAGGTCTTTAAAAATAGGTTTTAAAGTTCCTAAGAAACTTTCATACACCTCTTTAATAGGGATGATATCGTAAGGATTATCCAAATTTTTACTTAACTGTACTGCATCGTTCACTGAATGCTCAGAAGAATAGGGTGATGGCATTAAAATGGCATGCACATTTTCTTTTCCTAATGCATCACAGGCAATGGCTAGTGTAACTGCCGAGTCAATACCGCCCGATGAACCTATTATCGCGCGTTTGAATCCCATTTTATTAAAATAGTCTTTCACGCCCAATACCAATGCTTTATAAACTTGGTCAATATTCAATTCTGGTAAAAGTTGCGCTGGATTTAATTCTTTATTGGGAACACGCGCTGCAGGTTCTAAAATGGGTGCATTAATACTTCCATCCTCATTGCATTCAAAGGTTTGCAGGGCAGACTCAAACATGGGTAAGGCGCCACATAGGTTTGCGTCTTTGTCAAACACAAAAGAGCCACCATCAAAAACAATCTCTGTTTGGCTTCCTACTGCGTTACAATAAAATAAAGGTTTTTTATATTTAATTACATTGGCCTTAATAGTCGCTTTTCGGTCTTCATCATGGGTGTAATCAAAAGGGGAAGCACTTAGATTTAATAAAATATCAGGTTGTTGATCCATCATTTTATCCATTGGACATATACGATACAAAGGATTGTCGCCCAGGTTCCAAATATCTTCACAAATAGTAATGGCTAATTTTTTTCCTTTAAATGAAATTACTTTCCAATCATCTGCTGGTTCAAAATAACGGTTTTCATCAAACACGTCATAAGTAGGCAAAAGTGTTTTATGAATTTCAGCTACAATTTTTTGCTCGTATAAGAAAAAGGCGGCGTTAAATAAATCTTTTCCTTTTTTATTGGGGTTGCGCGCAGGACTTCCAATAAGCACTCCAATGGTATCTGCTGCTTTTTTAATGCGTTCAATGCTATCGTAACATTTGTTAATGAAGTCATTGAATTCTACAAAATCTCTTGCTGGATAACCGCATACACTCATTTCGCTAAATAAAATAAGGTCTGCACCTTGTTTTTTAGCTTCTTCAATTGCACCTAGTATTTTATCGGTGTTCTGTTCAAAGTTGCCAATATGATAATTTTGCTGCGCAATAGAAATCTTCATGGGGCAAAGTTCGTTTTTTTAACATAAATAAACCCTCTTTTTTAGTAATTTCACAATTCATGAGAATTTCATTTTTACTTATCCTGGTCATATTGGGCATGACCGCCTGTCAATCAAAGCGGATTGATCCGGCTGCTGGGGCACCCCGTTTCCCCATATATCTAGAAAAGTTTGATAGTGCCTTTTTTAATATAGATACCCTACATACTTCACAGTCTATTGACAGTTTACTAGTTCATTATCCCAACTTTACTGCACCGTTTCTTACCCAAATTTTAATGTTGCAATCGGTTAAGGACACCATATCTATAAATATGTTTTATCGTATGTATAAGCCTGTATATATAGAAGCGCAAAAATTGAATGCTATTCAGACAACGAAACCTATTTTAGAAGAGGGTTTTAAACGACTCCATTTTTATTTTCCCAAATATCCTTTAACACATAAGCTTACTTTATTTGTGGGCCCCTTTGAGCAGTTTGGAAATATTATTACAAAGGACGCCGTAGCCATTGGGTTGCAAGCACATTTAGGATTAGGCTCCAGCTGGTATCTTACAGAGCAGATGCAGGCGATGTATCCCAATTTTTTAAGGATTAGGTTTGCGCCCAACTATATAGCGGTGAATACAATGGAAAACTTATTAAATGATATGGAGCCCTTAAAAGAGCAGGGTAATTTAATTACGCAAATCATTGAATCAGGAAAAAGACAATATATTTTAAAAGCCTGTTTGCCAAGCTTAGCAGATACCTTATTGTTCGGGTATAGCGATAAACAATTAAGTATTTTGAATAAAGAGGAGTCTAAAATTTGGGAATATATGGTGGCCGAAAAACTGAGCTATTCAACCAATGAGTCCGACATTAGTGACTTTTTACAGGAGGGTGACAACAATCAAATATTTGGTGATTTATTTCCCGGAAATATAGGAAAATATATAGGTTATAAGATAGTGGATGCGTGGATGCATCAAAAATCACAGGCCAATGTTACGATGGAGAAGATGCTGTCAACGCCAGCACAACAAATATTTTCAGGGGCCAATTATGCGCCTTAATCTTACGTAGAAAAGATTAATTTAATTTAACGGGGGCAACTAATTTGAATGGCGGAATATTTACTTTAATTAACTCCTTATTTTCAATATTTTCCATGGTATAATATCCTTCCATTTTACCTAGTTCACTTTTTAGGTGACAGCCACTTACATACTGATAATTTTTTCCTGGCATAATAAGCGGTTGAACCCCAACAACACCTTCTCCTTCTACCACACGTTGCTCGGTGTTGCTATCAAAAACTTCCCAATAACGCCTTAGTAATTTAATTGGGTATGAATTATGATTTTCAATGGTAATGCGATAAGCAAACATGTACTCATTTTGCAAAGGATTGCTATAGTCTTTTTGGTAAAAGGTGTCAATGCTTATTTCAACGCCTTCAGAAATTTTGGAAACCATAATTGGCACTTCAATAGATAAACCGCAGAGGATACTGCTCGATAAAAGTACCAAAAAAATACACGAATGGCTTAAAAATGACCATCAATTTTTTTTATTAGACCCTTTAAGTACTATACCTTTGCGGCAACGTACGCGTTACGTTGATAATCACGTATTTAAGCACCCCAAAATTATAAAAATGAAGGTCGCAGTTGCAAAAGGAGATGGAATAGGTCCAGAAATCATGGAAGCCGTAATAAATGTGTTTAATGCTGCGAAAGTGCCATTGGAATACCAGTTTGTGGACATGGGAAAATGGGTTTTTGATAAAGGATTTAGCAATGGGATGACGCCGGAGGCAAAGACGACCATCGAGGAATTAGGGTTGCTTTTTAAAGGACCCATGGAAACCCCAAAAGGGAAGGGTGTGAAAAGTGTGAATGTGACAGCGAGAAAAACCTGGAACACGTATGCGAATGATAGACATTTTCAAACATTAAGTGGAGTAGATACGGTTTTTAGTAAAGCAGGCATCCCCATAGATTTAACCATTGTAAGAGAAAATATAGAAGATACTTATGGCGGCATTGAGCATATGCTTACACAGGATGTTGCTTTGGGAAGACGTTTTATTACGCGCCCAGGAAGTGAGCAAGTGATTCGTTATGCTTTTGAAATGGCCAAGAAAAAAGGAGCGAAAAGAATTACTTGTGGGCACAAAGCAAACATCATGAAGTTAACAGATGGTTTGTTTTTAGAAGTATTTAAGGAAGTAGCAAAAGAATACCCAGCATTAAAAGCCGACGATGTCATTGTAGACGATTTGTGTATGAAATTGGTAAGTCGTCCCGATTTATTTGATGTCATTGTTTTAACTAATTTACAAGGTGATATAGTAAGTGACTTGTGCGCTGGGTTGGTTGGTGGGCTTGGCTTTGCGCCTTCTGCTAATATTGGAGATCATATTTCTATTTTTGAAGCGGTGCATGGAACGGCACCAGATATTGCCGGAAAAAATATTGCCAATCCAACTTCATTATTATTAAGTGGGTTAAGCATGCTTCGTCACTTAGGATTAATGGAGCAAGCCATTATGATTGAAAATGCTTTGTTATTTACATTGGAATCGGGTGTGCATACGGGGGACTTTGGCGATAAAAATATCCCATCTGTAAATACGACTGTGTTTGCTCAAGCCATTATTGATAATTTTGGAAAGCAACCTGTACATAATCCTAAACCGTTGCTACCTAATTTTTATGTTACGCCTACTAATTTTAAATTAGAGCATAACCCTATGTTACAAAGTGATTTAAATGATAAACATAAAATTGTGGGCGTTGATTTTTTTATAGAAAGCAATGAGCAACCACTAGTGATAGCAGATAAATGCACATCTATCACCACCGATGCATTGAAATTGGTAACCATTACCAATAGAGGTACTCAGGTATGGCCATCAGGATCTATTTTTACCAATTTGGTGAATCAATATTATTGCCGTTTTGAAACCGTAAATGATTTGCCTTTGTCTCAAGACGACGTGGTGGCATTGTATGGTGCTTTGTCAAAGGAATTTAAAATTTGTTCCCTTGAAATCTTGAACATGTGGGCCGACAAAAAAGCGTATAGCTTGGCGCAAGGCCAATAATTAGTAGGACTTACAGTGATTTACGGAAATAGCCTTGGTTTTACCCCCATTTTGCTCAAAAATTGGCAAGATGGGTGGGAAAAAAACCAATTTTGACGTATTTTCACGCTTCAATTACAAAACAGCCTTTTTAGTTATGGCAGAAGTTATATTAATGCCCCGTTTGAGCGATACAATGACCGAAGGTGTCATAGCGGCTTGGCATAAAAAAGTGGGAGATACCGTAAAGAAAGGCGACTTATTGGCCGAGATAGAAACGGATAAAGCCACAATGGAATTAGAGAGTTATCAAGACGGTGTTTTATTGCATATTGGAACTCCACGTGGCGGTAAATTACAAGTAAATGACTTGCTTGCCATATTTGGTAAAGCAGACGAAGATATTAGTACATTGATTACGAGTGCAAATGCAGTTCCAGTTGCAGAGAAAGCAGCGGAGGAAATTTCAAAACCAACCACTACTGAATCAATGATTGCGGCAACTGCTGCAAGTGGAGTAGATTATACTAAAATGGAAGAGGTAGTTTTAATGCCACGATTAAGTGATACGATGACAGAAGGTGTGATTGCTGGATGGCAAAAGAAAGTGGGAGATGCCGTGAAAAAGGGCGAAGTGTTAGCGGATATTGAAACAGATAAAGCAACCATGGAGTTGGAGTCTTATAAAGATGGCGTTTTATTATACCAAGGTGCACACAAAGGAGATAAGATTTTAGTGAATGATTTGTTATGTATTATTGGTCAAGCAGGAATGGATATTGATGCAATTGTAAAAGGATTAAAGAATCATGCTGCTGCTCCTGCAGTTGCTGCTACTCCGGCACCAGCTAGTGTTGCAGCTGCTACTGCTAGTCCTGCTCCAATTATACTATCATCCACGCTTTCAGCCCCTGCTGCACAAGTAGTGAATGAGGGTCGCATTTTTGCTTCTCCATTGGCTAAGAAAATTGCACAAGAAAAAGGCATTGATTTAAAATACGTAAAAGGTACGGGTGAAAACGGAAGAATCACAAGAACAGATTTAGAACAATTTGCGCAAGCAAATGCAGGAGGAAAAGCCAATGGTTCTTCTGCTCCTGTATTCGTTCCTGTGGGAACCGTAAGCTTTGTAGATACACCGGTATCACAAATGCGAAAAGTAATAGCGAAGCGTTTAAGCGAAAGCTTATTTACTGCTCCACATTTTTACTTGACCATGAAAATTAATATGGACGCTGCCATACAAGCTCGTACTTTATTAAATGAAGATGCAAACACTAAGATTAGTTTCAATGATATGATTGTGAAAGCAACTGCGCTT
>CAIOYQ010000080.1 GCA_903862505.1 uncultured Bacteroidota bacterium | reverse complement strand
TTTTTGCGCAAGGTTTATGACCCTAGAAGGGCCTTAGTTAATTTTCTTCAAAACATTCTCAAGCTAATATTGTTAATTGATAATAAGAATAAGCGCTAAATGTCAACTGAAGTTTCAATAATCTTTCCCAACCAATTATATAAGGAGCATCCAGCTATTCATAACAATAGACCCACCTATTTGGTGGAGGAATGGCATTTTTTTAATCAATACCAATTTCATAAAGAAAAACTTGTCTTGCATAGGGCGAGTATGAAATTTTATGAAGCCTTTTTAAAAAAGCAGGGTATTGAAGTTTATTATATTGAATCTATTGAAGCTCAAAATAGGATCGCTTTACTTATTGATAATCTACATGCTCATAAAGTCAAGCAAATCCATATTGTAGATCCGGTTGACAACTGGTTATTAGAGAATATTAAATCAAGTTGTAAACAACATGGGATTGACGACGGACAACTACGATGAGGTGGTCTTATTCTCAAACAAAGTAATACAAATTGCAATTAATCAAGATCATCATCCAGAAATAAATGTCCATTATAACTTTGTTAAAGTGCGCATTACTGATTATGAAAAAGGGGCAGTTTCAGAAAAATGTCACCGATTTATTAATGCAGTAAATCATATTAAATAGTAAATCCCTCTGATTGAGGAAACAATAGGGTATTCCAATTAAGCGCTACACACCGTATGTTTGATTTTGTAGTTGCCTGCGCTGCTATCTTCTTTTTTTATTCCTGATGAATTTAGGCCCTAACCATAGCCAACATCCTGTAACAGTAAATAAGAATAAGGAGATACCCATTATAGATGTATATATTAATTTAATGGGCTCTCCATCGGTTTTGAAATAGCGATCTAGGAATGAACCATCATGTATATCCTCGAAAAAGTCAGATCTTCGTTGACTTATTTGTAAAACTTCTCCCGATTGACCGTCTAGTTGAATTTCCCAATAGTTATCGATGTATAAAAATTTAATTATTCCCTTATCTTTTCTGATATCAATTCTATCTAATTGAGTGCTTAATGATTTATCAACTTTATTAATTAAAAGACTGTCAGAAATTCTTAAAAGTTCTTTCGTGGTTTTCCAATTATCTAAATTTGTAGCGCTTCCTTTCATTGTTGCTGGAAGCACCCAACCGTTACTATTTTTCTTCCAACCTAGTATTAATCCTGTTATGGCAACAATAAAAAAGAATATAAATAAGAAAGCCCCCAATGTTCTGTGAATTTTTCGAAAAATTCGTAAAATAGTAACTTGCATTTATCTAAGATAAGAAGTTAAATCAATTGCAGCCTAAGTAATCAATAGCTATAAACAGGGCACAAATAAATGGTGGAAAAACGCTTAAACAGAATTTTCATCGAAATTCTAAACGGCTGATTTTAGCTTTGAAAATATAACCTACTAAAAATAAAGGACTTACGTTAAATCGTGGGTCCTTTGTTGTTTCTATCTGAGGTTTTTATTGTATTAATATAACAGTTCTTTGTAATTTCATTAAAATACGCATAATGAAAAAAATATCACTCCTTTTACTTGTATTTGCACCATTTATGGGGTTTGCCCAAAAAGGGACAAAAGAAATTACTATTCTCTATACGAACGATTTTCATAGTGCTTTTGATCCTATCCCAGCATATTGGTTAAAAGGTGCTCCCAATTTGGGAGGTGCAGCAGCACTTACTACGATGATTAACCAAGTAAGAGAAAAAGAAAAAACTACTTTTTTGTTTGATGCAGGCGATATGTTTACAGGCATGCTTTCTAATATAAGTGAAGGGGAGATATTAATGGAGATGATGATGAGTATGAAATATGATGCAATGGGTATTGGAAATCATGAATTTGATTATGGAAGTAAAAATTTTACAAAACAAATGAATAGGGTATCGTTTCCGATACTAGGAGATAATATTTTTTATAAAGGAACAAATATACCGTATTCAAGGCCATATACTATTATCGAAAAAAATGGAGTACGCTTGGGTGTAATTGGTATTATCGGCTTAGATGCATTTAGTGTTTTGTGGCAGGCTGGCTCTGCTGATATTGAATTTCGTGATCCAATCTCCATTACTAAAAAAATTGTAGAGGAGCTAAAACCACAGGTAGATTTAATAGTAGTACTTGCTCACCAGGGCAAAACAGGACCACAACAAACCGATGCGGAAGCAAGACCAGAAGTGCAAAGAGATTTTGACGAAGACATTCGCTTTTGTAAAGAAGTTCCTGGCATAGATATATATATTGGAGGCCATGCACATAGAGGAATTGAAGTCCCCTTTAAAGAACCAACCAATGGATCATTGATTGTACAAACCTATGGATATGGAACAAGATTAGGTTTTCTAAAAGTTCAAATAAAGGATGGCAAGGTAAACAATGCCAATGGCGAACTATTAAAAGTATGGAGCGATCAATATGTACCTGATGCAGGCGTTCAAGCAAAAATTGATGCCTACAAAAATAAAGCTGCATATAAAATAGGCCAATCCCTTGGGATATTAAAAACGAGGTTAGTAAGAGATTATCAAAGAGAGTCTTCTTTAGGATCTTTTATAGCGGATGTAATTAGGGAAGCTGGAAAAGCAGATATAGGATTTGAAAATGCTGGAGGAATAAGAGCGGATATTCCTGCTGGTACGGTAACAAATGGTAATGTATTAGATGCGGTACCGTTCTTTAATAATTTATCTATTTTAGAAATGACGGGTAAACAAATTAAAGATGTTTTAGAGCAAAGTTTTTCTTTAGACAGAGGAATGATGCAAGTATCTGGTCTTACTGCTTGGTATGACATGGAGCGGCCAATTGGGCAACGATTGGTTAAGTTAAACATTGGAAAAGAACCATCAAGTGATGAAAAAATATACAAGGTAGCTACCAATAGTTTTGTTGCTGACGGAGGAGATTTATACTCAACATTCCATGACCTTAAGAAAACTAATTCTGTAACACCATTTTCCTCACTGGTGATTGATTATATCAAAGCCAATAAGGTAATAGATGAACCACAAATGGGAAGACTTATTCCGGTAAAGAAATAATCAATAATGAAGCAAGAAGACTATTCATATACTCTTAACTTATTTCCATCTAATGAGGTCTTATATTGCTTTAAAGGTTGTGTAGCTGGGCCATTCGAAACGGAGCCGGTTTGACTAAAGTTAGATCCGTGTAAAGGACAGAAAAATGATTTAGTACTATTTATGTATTCTAATGTAGCACCTTGATGCGTGCATAGTGAGCTTACCGCAATTATTTCATTAGCAGTAGTCCTAGCTATAATTATTTTAGACAAATTATATACATAGAAGCCCCCTTCTTGTTTGAGTACGTTATAAGGAGCAACTCCAATATCTATAGTAAAATCTATTTTATTATCTGTTGTTCCGCCCCCACCGGTATTTGGCGGGATAGGTTCAGTGCTTGTGCTACCTTCTTTGGAGCAGGATTGCATGCATCCAAAAATTAGAATAGCTGCACTGCTTAGTCCAACTTTCTCAATAAAATCTTTTCTTTCCATTATAATTAGTTTAAAATCAGCTAAGACAAATATTTCTAGGCTTTACCTATATAAATATAATAACTTTTAATTATTTCAGATTAGTTTTACATAAATTTAAGTATGAAATTAAAAATTGTTCAACAAACACTCTTCTTTTGTCTTATTATCTTTTACATTTTTGCAGGATATAATCACTTTGCCACCCCTTCTTTTTACATACCTATTATACCCCCTTACTTATCTGAATGGGCCAAGGAAATAAATATATTATCCGGCATTGTTGAAATAATATTAGCACTACTGTTAATACCTAAAACCACTCGCTCATTTGCAGCAAAGGGTATTATTATTATGCTAATTGCATTTATACCAACGCATGTTTATTTTATTCAAAAAGGATATTTTATGCTAGGATCATATAGTATAACGCCACTGTTATCCTACGTACGCTTATTTGTCGGGCAACCCCTTTTAATTTTATGGGTATGGTGGTCAAGTAAAATTTAAATACTGGTATTTTTAAAAAATAAATTTTTCCCTATCCTTTTCGGAAGGAAGCCTACAGGTTTCTTTTCTGCCAAATAAAGAATACCTATTTTTTGCAATTAGATTATAAATCCCATCTCTTAAAAACTTTGGGAAAAAGGCACCATATTTAAAAATACGAGGCCAGCCTTTTATTTGTTTTGCGATTTCAATAATTGCATCTGATTTATAAAATACAGTTCCTTCTTTAATTAAGATAACCGACTTTCCCTCATTCAAGACATTATTTTGATGTATAATATTTTTTCCTGCATTCGTTTGAATTGCTGCAAATTTAAAATCGTTGTTTTTATCATATTTAATTAAAAATGAAATAACATTGTTACACAAATTACATACACCATCAAATAGTATAATACTCATTATTCTATCTGCTTATTCTTTGTATTTCTTAAGCTGTATAAATAGAAAGATATGATTGAAAATAAAAAGCCAATCAAAATGATTATATAATTCATTGGCTTTTCTATAGTTAATGATATTCTAATTAAAATAGTAGTAATTATAAAGCTTGCATTTCTAAAGATTGTAAAAAAGGAAAAGTGGTAAATAAACGAAATGATAAGTAATAATACGTCAACAAAAATCATAATAGAAAAGAAGTCAGCGTAAAATACAGTATTCGGATTAGGGTAATTTTGCTTTAATTTTAAAGCATCCAACATCTCTCTACCCCACATGTAAAAGCTACTCATGCTTAGTAAAAGCAAGATCACTATCATACTCAATGAAACTAATTTCTTTATATTGATAAAATTATTAAGTTCATTAACAATTTCTGCCTTACGATTATTATGATAGATTTTATAATACAGAATTGTAAGGCTTAACATAATTAATGAAGCCAATAAGTCATATAGCAAACTAATGAACTCCGGATTATTAATATTAATAAAATGTTTTAAATCTATATCCGCTATATCATGAAAAAAGCCTCTCAAGGTAATTAAAGTAATCACTTCAAACTGTTTTCCAACAAATTCAGATATAGATTTTGGGATTATAATTACAAGTAGAAATACCTCGTAAAATAATATAAAACTAAACGGAGTATATATAGCCTTTAAATAGCTATGCTGAAGATTTTTGAAATAAAAGAAGTTATTTCCTAAGAAAATAATTAATAAATGTATGAGGAAAGCTAAGACTGCAAATCGAAGAATTAATAATTCTACTTTTCGAACATTTTGAGCATTGAAGAATTTATCAAAATAATTGCCAGACTTTTGTAATAAACGATTCATGCTAAATTTTTAGTCTTTATTTATCTCCTCTAAATTTATTCAATGCTAGAATAAAAGCCACACCAAATAAGACAGTAATCAAGGCTGCGAAATAGGGTATAATTTCAATCATTTTTGATTATTTATTAATTTTAAAAGAATAGCAAATCCTAAAATAGAGGGTACCCATAGACCAATAAAAATACCCGCTTCTTTTTCTCCCGTAAACCATAAAAATTCGGAAAATATAAGAGATAAGAATGCTGCTACTAACATAAGCGTATCAGATAATGTAAACTTTTTAAACATATTTAAAATTTATTGTAATGTATGATAATATTAATAATACCTAAGTTAATCAATATCTTCTTTAACTAATCATTTCAAGGAATATTATATGTTCTATAAATGTTCTATTTGCATTTTAATAACATCTCTGTTAAAGAATACTTGTAAAATCTAAACCTAAAGTTCCACATTTTATTGACGCTACATTGTAACAATCAGTATAAATCCACGATAACTGCACAATGACTTTCTATTTTATAAAAAAAGGGGCCCTTATTTCTAAGGGCCCCTACTAAATTCGTTTTTAGAAAAACTATTTTGGTAACACAACCGAATCAATAACGTGTATTACACCATTTCCTGCTTTTAAATCCGTTGCAGTAACCGTTGCAATTCCACCTTTTTCATCTGTTAAGATTACCTTACCGTCTTTTAATGAAGCAGTTAGAAAACCACCGCTTACAGTTTTAACTGTTACTTTTCCTTTACCATCAGTTATTGCTTTTACAACAGCAGCTGCGTCTAAATTGCCAGCAACAACATGATAAGTCAAAATTTTAGCTAAAGTAGCTTTGTTTTCTGGTTTCAAAAGGTAAGCTACAGTTTCTTGTGGTAATTTAGCAAATGCGTCGTTTGTGGGTGCAAAAACTGTGAAAGGTCCTGCGCTCTGTAAAGTACTTACTAAATCAGCAGCTTTTACGGCAGCAACTAAAGTTGTGTGTGCGCTAGATCCTACAGCTACATCTACAACTGTATTTTGTGCTGAAGCAGAGATAATTCCTCCAATTAGCATCGTCAATAAAAATTTCATTTTCATAGTAATTAATTTGTTTGTTACTTAAACATAAAAAAGTCCTAAATGTTTTTAAAATAGGTGTGTTTACAATTAATTAACATCTTTGTTAATTAAAAATGAATATTTTTTTAATTAATGTTCCACATTATTTTCTCTATTATTCAAGCTGACTTATACTTTGAGTAATGATAAAAAGGTCACAAATCCCTTAAAATAGGATGAAATTGATTATTCCAATCTTAATTAAGCTCCATAATCCAATTTGGGTCAAAAAAATAGGCCCTGATTAGGGCCTATTTAAAACTTTTAATTTTATAATATCTTTAAGCTGTTTTTTTATTCATATTACTTACAAACATGATTGCAGCACCCATCATGGAAGCATTCAATGCAGTAAGAAATACGTCAGCGACTATTACGGCTAAATCTTTATAAATTAAACTAACAGCATAAAACCCTAAATCAATAGTGGTTTGAATAATCACAGCTACTGTGAATGCCATAATTGCGCCATCTAAAATAGTTGTTACTTTTGCTTTTTCTAATATAAAAGCGTACAAAAATCCCCAACACATGGTTGACCCTATAATTGCCCACCATTTAACGGTACTAAAATCGGTAGCATAGATATTCGCATCAAAATAGGTTTTGAATAAGAAATTATAGAATAAATTTCCTAGGATAAATGAGACAATTGAAGCAACGATTCCATTAATGATAAATTTGTTTGTGTTCATGGTTTGTTTTTTAGTTAATTTTCAAGAATTTTTTTATAACCCTTTAAATAGATGAATCATAATATTAGTTGAAAAGGCCCAGTTACCAAATGGCTTTCAATTCAATAAATATGAGTCTAGGAAATGATAGAGATGACAAGAATTGTAAATAGAGCTGTTGCGTTAGAATTGCAATAGAGTGGGTGATTTACTTTTAAAAGGTAAGTAATAATTTTTAAAAAATGATGGGTTACTGACCAAATTTTGCAAATTCCCTCAAATTATTAAGAATGATGATCTTTTTAGGCGTCCTTGCCTCCTCAATAACTGTGACATATCGCTTGAATTACACCTTATGTAATTATACTTAAATAGAAATAAACGGCTTGCTAAAAGTTCAATAATTCTTTCCTAAATTTTATGTATGCTGCTTTGGTATCTTTTATGAATGCCTCCTCGGATTTTGCATGTGTATATACATAGGATAGTTTAGTTTTGTCAACCGGCTTAGTATGCATTTGACTCCGATAATGAGTTACAGAAAAATTTATAATTTTTGTCATTATTTCAATAGTACTAATTCCCTTATTTGTTAATGTATACAAAAACACTTTTTTATTTGTTGGATGATTTCTTTTTTCAATTAACTCATCAGCAGCTAATGTCCTTAATCTATCTGCCAATACTTTTGACGCAATATTTTCTTTTATTTCAAGCAATTGTCCATAGGTATATTTATGGCGAAATAGCATATGTCTAATTATCAATAAAGTCCATTTGTCTCCTATTACATCTATCCCTGTTGTGATTGGGCAATGCGATCTTAAGGTTGTACTATTTTTTTGCATAATAAATGAAAATAGTATTTTTTTATTAGTTCACTATATTTCATTGATGAATAGCACTTCGTTATGATTTTATTTGGCAAAGAAATAATTAAATGGGCTCCTTTTGTTTATCATTATGATGTTCAATCATAAAAAGGCTTCACAATAGATGACGAGTGTCATACAAACTATAGCCATTAAACAGCTTAGTAGATTTTTACTTGAATAGTAATTTTAGATAAATAGTTTGTAAATTTTATAACCATCCTGCTTTTTGTTTAGCCAAACTTTCAAAGTAACCATTGGGTCCAATTATTAATCAGCATACTTATTTATGATCCATTACGGTAATAATCCATCACCACTTGACAAAAGTATCAAAACTGGAATTATGATAATACCCGCGCCCAAGCCAGCATTTAACCAGATTTTTCTCTTTTTAATTTTCATGGCTTCTTGTCTATAACTATTCGCATACTTTTCATTTTTCATTAAAGAAGCACTTGGATAGTTCAAGTTTATATCTTTTGGAATATTTGAACTTGAAGTAGAAATCAATGAAAAAACCAAGGATGGGATAATTGGGAACATAGGCGTAAAGTTTGAAACGAATGCAATCGTACCTGCAGTCTTATAACCATTATAAAATCTTTGCGCGTCGTTTTTCCCTTGAACCGCTTCGTCTATTGCTGCATTATTCGTTTCTTCCTTTTTTATAATATTACTAAAATCATCTTTTGTGCCATTTTCATATCTAATCTGTAACAAATCTGATTTTAGAATGATCATATCTGGACCATTTAAGTTATCAAACTTTTTATACTTCACTTCATTTGTTGTTACCTCCAATACTTTAGCTATAATACTTTCTCCAGACCTCATTGATAAAGTATCTTGTGCTTTTATAATACTGGACGAACAAATACATAAAATTATGAGTAGTATATTTTTCATACGTGTAGTTTTAGAAATAGGCAATATCCTATTCATTGATTAAATTAAGATGTTTGTATTGATATGAATGACAAGAATTGTAAACAGAATTGCTGCGTTAGGATTGCAGTAGGTTGAGTGGTATACTTACAAAAGGTAATTAAAATATCTTAATATGTATTGCAATCACCATTTTTTGCGATTATATATATAAAGTATACAAGGGAATTGAGGAATTTAGATGAAAAAATTATATTTTTAGTATGAGTATGAAATCATTTTTATTTTTTGCAACTGTATTACTTTACAATGTTACGCAGGGTCAAAATTCAACAACTACAATACAAGCAGATGTACTTGTTGTAGGCGGAACAGCAAGCGGCATTTCGGCAGGCATTCAATCTGCAAGGTTGGGTGTGAATACCATTATTGTTGAAAATACAACCTGGCTAGGAGGTATGTTAACATCCGCAGGTGTGCCAGCTTTTGACGGAAATCATGCCATGCCCGCAGGTTTGTTTGGAGAATTTCGTAAACGATTATATGATCATTATGGTGGTCCTAAAGCAGTTTCAACCGGCTGGGTGAGTAATACTTTATTTGAACCACATATTGGGGATAGTATTTTTAAATCAATGGCTATGGAAGAAAAATATTTAAAAGTAGTTTATCAATATCAGTTCAAAAAAATTTTAAAAAACGATAATCTAATAATTGGTGCTGAATTTTACAATGCAGAAAATAGCAATATCATAAGGGTGATAGCGAAACGTGTTATAGATGCTACAGAGCAAGGTGATGTATTGTATGATGCAAAAATACCTTATGATTTAGGCATGGAATCAAATGAAATTACGAAGGAACAAGTAAATTTTTCAGGCGCCAATGATATCGTTCAGGATATTACCTATGTAGGTATTCTTAAAGATTATGGAATACCACAGCCGTTAATTTTAAGACCGCTTAACTATGACTCCACTGAATTTGATGGGTCAAATACAAATTTTTACAAAGATACTACTAGAAAACGCCCTTCGGTTGATGCAAAAAAAATGCTTGATTACGGAAAATTACCTAATAAAAAGTACATGTTAAATTGGCCCATTTATGGGAATGATATTTATTTAAATGTCGTAGAAAAATCTCCAGAACAAAGACTTATATTACTTGAGCAGGCGAAGCAACAAACATTAAGGTTTGTTTATTTTATCCAGAAAGATTTGGGGTTTAAAAATCTAGCCCTTGCGGACGACGAATTTCCTACACCTGATAAGTTGGCCTTATACCCGTATTATCGTGAATCAAGAAGAGTACATGGCTTGGTTAGAATGACCATACAACACATTTCGACCCCTTTTAATACACCCCAATCCCTTTATACAACTGGTATTGCCGTTGGCGACTATCCTGTGGATCATCATCATAAAAAAAATAGCAATGCTCCTCAGCACTTGGAGTTTTTTCCAGTTCCATCCTTTAATATTCCATTAGGAGCTTTGATACCAGAAAATTCAAATAATTTAATCATTGCCGAAAAATCAATTAGTGTTTCAAATGTTGTAAATGGAACAACAAGATTGCAGCCATGTGTAATGCAAATTGGACAGGCATCTGGTCTATTGGCTGCATTAAGTATCATTGACAATGTTGCTATAAAAGACGTGCCTATACGAAAATTACAAAATATTTTATTGGCTGCAAATGGTTACATCATGCCATATAAAGATGTTACGCAAAAAGATAAATATTTTAAATCAGTTCAAAAAATTGGGGCAACAGGTTTGCTAAGAGGCAGAGGTGTTTCTGAAGGTTGGGCGAATTCAACTTATTTTCAACCTAAAGAACAGGTTGATTTGAAAATATTTATACAAAAATGGACTGAGAAATATGAAAATCCAATAATGGATATGAATCAAGAATTCATGACCGTAGGGGATGCCATAAAATTTGCTGCAATTTTGAAAAAAACAACACCGCAAAATTTAGAAAACAATTTTTATAAAAACTGGATTTCTAAAGCGCTATTGAAATTTAATTTAACTAGACCGATTCTTAGATATGAACTTGCAGAAATACTGGACTGTTATAATATTTTTGAAAGTTTCGAAGTAGATTTCTATGGGAATACTATTGTTAAATAAATTTTATCAACTACTTAGCATAGTCTTCTTTATATAATTTCGGTTTTAAACCTCATTACTGTAACTTTACGAACAATGTAACTCCAAAGGTATCCAATATGAAGTTTAGTTTTTCAATATGTTTATTGCTAGTTTGCTTCTTCCCTGATTTGTATGGTCAAACAGCTGATAAAATTATACTTCAGACAAACAAAACAAGTTATGTTCCTGGAGATAGTATCCTATTTACTGTTATTATCCCCCAAATTAAAGAAGACATTTCCATAGAGAAAAAATTAAAATTCGAAATATTAAATCAGGAAGATTCAGTCTTAACTTACAAATATTTTAACATCACTAATGGAATTTCAAAAGGCACTTTAATTATTGATACATCAATAAAAGAGGCTATTTATGCATTAAATATAAAAGTAGTGACAGATGAAAATATTGAAATTTTAGTAAACAACGAATCCTTGACATTAAAAACAGTACTTGTAAAAAATGTCATTAAAAGAACCACTAAACAGATTAATGATGATTACGCTACCGGGATGTTTAAAAATACTTCTGTTGCAAGAGTTTTAGATTTATTAAATGAGCCACCACCCAATACTGGCATTGGCATACCCATTTTACAATATATCCAAGGTAAAATACCTGGCTTAATGATTGCAGTTGGCGCTGGAGGCAAAGTTTTTTTAACTTCTATTCGAAGAATATCAATTAGTGCCCCGAGTCCCATCACTATATATCTGGACGAACAAGAGGCCGGTGATTTCATATACCAAATTTATCCTCGTGATGTTGCGCTAGTTAAATACTGGCCTCCAGGTACTGCACAAATACCAGGCAGTGGTGGGGCAGGCATTTTAGCAATTTATACCAAAAAGCACAACGATATGAAGTAGTTGAGGGATGCTCAATAAAGAGGCCCCTATTGCTAGAGGCCTCAATTAGTTTGTATAAATTTCTTAATTCTTTAAACTTATGGTTTTGGATATCTTACAAATCCGTTCATGGTTACAATTTTACCATTTGAAAATCTAAATCCATCCTGCCATTGAACTTTTGTAGTTTTACCATCAACCTCTACATCAGCCTCATCCCATATTAATACCCACTCATGTCCGTTTTCACCAACAACTGGTATTGAAACAGCCTGCTTATAATTTTTAATATTGATTTTTGAAAAATTCGCTTCAACAAATTTCATCATAGAATCTTTCCCATTTATAGTGGTTCCGTCTTCCATCCAAAAAACGGCGGTATCTGCTAAATATCCTCCAAGTTGCTTAAAGTCTTTTGCAAACATAGCTTGATGGAATTTTTCAGCTATTAATACATTGCCTTCGCCACCAATTTTAAAATTGTCCGTGTAGGTAGGTTTGAAAATGTGCTCAACTGTTGCTGATTTTTGCTCAGCAGTTTCTGTTTTCTTTTCTTCACTTTTACAAGCAATTAAGGATGTAGCTGCAAAGAAACATACGAATAGTTTTTTCATGTGTTTGAGGTTTTAATGAATGTTATTAAACAATGAATATAATTTTTTTTACGATTATAAGTATCGAAAAGATAGGATAATTTGCTTTTTCTTATGTTTAAAACAGGCAAAAACACCAATTATTTGCGACTTCAGGTTGAATTTTACGTGTTTTTTTACTTAAATTTAGTTTATGAGAATAAATCAAAAACTGCATTTTAGTTACACGGGATGTGTAACTAAGCTCCTTCTGCTTGTCTGTATATTTACAGCTAACAATACATTTGCACAAACAGTAGTAGAAAAAATAGTACAGGAAGAAACTAAGAACTC
>CAIOYQ010000079.1 GCA_903862505.1 uncultured Bacteroidota bacterium | reverse complement strand
TTCAAATACGTATAATTCTTTTACTTTATTTTTTTTAATGCTGCCATCTGCTTGCACCAAAACAATGGTTTGACCTTCTTTAATCGTACCTCTTTCTACTTTACCAATGGCAATACGACCTAAGAAAGAAGAATAATCCAATGACGTGATTTGCATTTGTGTATGTCCTTCTTTCACATCCGGACCTGGTACATATTTTAAGATCCCATCCATTAATGGCATGATATCATCACAAGGTGTTAAGCTATCATTAAACCATCCATTTTTTCCGCTACCATAAAAAGTAGGGAAGTTTAATTGTTCTTCGGTTGCATCTAAGTTGAAGAATAATTCAAAAACTGCATCATGCACTTCGTCAGGACGACAGTTTTCTTTATCTACTTTATTAATAATTACAATTGGCTTTAAATTTAATTGTAACGCTTTTTGTAATACAAAACGAGTTTGTGGCATAGGTCCTTCAAAAGCATCCACTAGCAAACAAACGCCGTCCGCCATTTTTAATACACGCTCAACCTCACCACCAAAGTCAGAGTGACCAGGGGTATCAATTACATTAATTTTAACGCCCTTATAAGTCACTGAAGCGTTCTTACTTAAGATGGTAATTCCTCTTTCACGCTCTAATTCATTGCTATCCATAATTAGATCCCCCGTTTCTTGGTTATCTCTGAATACCTTAGTTGCGTGTAAAATTTTGTCCACCAACGTAGTTTTACCGTGGTCAACGTGAGCGATAATAGCGATGTTTCTTATTTCCATGTACTGTTTTGAGGCTGCAAAGGTACGCCGTTTACAGTCCTAAAAAAAACAAAAGGGTAAAAAGGATTGAATAGATTTACACCCTTATATATATTTTATATTTATTTAATATATAACCCAATAACCAGCAAACCAACATAAAAGATATGGCGAAGGCTAAAGAGGCCCAATAAGGGGCAAAAAAGGAGAAACCCTCTTTAAAAATCCAGCTAAATAAGGTGATATCCCCCACCTGAACCAGATTTAAAACAGTAAGGAGTAATTGGGAGCATAAATAAATAACCAAAGGATTCTTCCCAAAAACCTCAAAAAATCCTGAAAATTGTAACTGACGCTGCAATTCAATACGATAAATGATGGTTCCAATAATAACCATATCCAACCCCACCGTTAACATCACAAAACTACTGGACCACAATTTTTTATTAATTGGAAATTGATAATTCCACATAAATCCTAAAAATATAAACCCTGCACCCCACATTAATAAATGGGTTAATCCTTCATAGGTTTTCCCTTTTTCTTGAATAAACTTACCTACTATAAATCCAATTAATACATTTACAATGGCCGGCAAAGTACTTACCCACCCTTCGGGATCAAATGCAATACCTTCGCCTTGATACATGTGCCCTTCCCCCATTACCCATTTATCGAATAATATACCCGTATTCCCTGTCATAGTGAGCTCCTGACCAGCAACACCAAAATGCATACTTATATACCAATACGTCAACAATAAAATGGCAGACAAAATCATCACTACACGCTCATGCATATAATGAGCAATGATCGCCCCTATACCATAACACAAAGCAATACGTTGTAGTACACCCAATATCCTAGTATTAGCAACAGGCCCAGTAAATGGAAACCAATACATTAAGTAGCCTAGTAAAAATATAAGTGCGGTTCTTTTTAAAATTCTAAATAGCACGGTACGATTGGAAAGTTTCTCCCATTTTGGCAGGACAAAACTCATCGCATTGCCCACTGCAAATAAGAAAGAAGGAAAAACCAAATCGGTTGGTGTAAAGCCATTCCACTCTGCATGCAAAAATGGTGCAAAAGTAGCAGCACCATCACCAGGCGTATTCACAATAATCATCAAACAAATGGTCATACCCCTAAATACATCTAGGGATAAAAATCTTTGATTGGTCATAGGATACTTTTTAGTGTATCAAGGTACGCAAAAATTTTTTATTCATTAGCGAATGAGTTAGCTTTATAAATAAATTAATTAATAGTATGCGATTCCTAAAAATAATTGGTATCATTATTATATTACTTGCTGTTGGATACTTACTAGGACCTCATCCAAGTCCTGCTTCTTTTAATAATACACTACCTAATATTCCAGATCATATCAATTTAGATAGCTTAGTCCAAGCTGGTGAACAACAACATCGTCTTAAGGCAAATAATGAGGCAAAAATTGTATGGGCTGATAGCTTACACCAGCCTACCGAGTATGCCATTATTTATTTGCATGGATTTAGTGCAAGCCGTATGGAAGGCGCACCTGTGCATGAAAATATTGCCAAAGCATTTCATTGTAATTTATATTTAGCCAGACTCGCTGAACATGGTATTGATACGACCGAAGATTTAATGAATTTAACTGCCGAAAAATATTGGGAGTCCGCAAAACAAGCCTATGCGATTGGTAAAAAATTAGGAAAAAAAGTTATTATCATGAGTACCTCAACAGGAGGTACTTTATCCTTACAATTGGCAGCCGCTTTTCCTGAAATTGCAGGCCTTGTAATGTATTCACCAAACATTGAAATTAATAATGCTGCCGCACCCTTATTAAACAACCCTTGGGGTTTACAAATTGCAAGGGCCGTGAAAGGCGGGAACTACGCAGATATCCCATTTAAAAATTCGGAATATCCTAAATATTGGAATACCCATTACCGAATGGAGTCTACTGTTGAGCTTCAAAATTTAATGGAAGCAACGATGACCAAGGAAACTTTTCAAAAAGTACATCAACCCACGCTCGTATTATATTACTATAAAGACGAAGCCAACCAAGATAAGGTTGTAAAAGTAAGTGCCATTAAAAAAATGTTGTCCGAAATAAGTACACCAGAAAATCTAAAGAAAGGAATAGCGATACCGAATGCTGGAGATCATGTATTGGCTTCTCCAATTGTTTCAAAAGATATTATTATGGTAGAAAAAGAAACCAAGGCTTTCTTGGAAAAAATTATCATAAAAAAATAAATGGCTGTCTTAAAACACTTACGAAATAATAAAAAGTGCTTAATAAAAAAAAGAATGAATTGCTTCATTCTTTTTTTTATTATAAGATTTAATCAACTTTTTTTCGATGTTTACTTGAAACATACGTATATACCGAAGGGATCACAAATAAGGTAAGTACTAGTGAAAATAATAAACCACCTACAATTACGGTTCCCAGTGGTTTACGACTAGTCGCTGCCGCACCCAAACTAATGGCAATGGGCAGGGCCCCTAATGCAGTAGCCAAACTGGTCATTAAAATTGGACGGAATCTTTGGGCTGCCGCTTCTAATACCGCTTCTTTAATAGCCAAACCAGCTTCTCTTTTTTTATTGGCAAACTCTACAATTAAAATACCATTCTTAGTGACTAAACCAATAAGCATGATAATTCCTATTTGAGAGAATATATTTAAGGTTTGACCAAACAACCACAAGCAAAGTAATGCACCCGCTAATGCTAAAGGAACGGTAATCATAATAATAAAAGGATCTGTAAAGCTTTCAAACTGGGCTGCTAATACTAAATAAATTAATATTAAAGCAAGTAACAAAGCCTGAGAAGTGTTGGAAGAACTTTCTTTAAAGTCACGGGAAGGTCCACTTAATGCTGTTTGGAAACTTTCATCTAATTGTTCCTTCGCAATGCGTTCCATTGCAGCAACTCCGTCACCAATGGTTTTGCCTTCCGCTAAGGAAGCAGAAACTGTAGCCGCATTAAATCGGTTGTAATGATATAAGTTGGGGGGATTGCTATTTTCTTCTGTTACAAGGACACTTGAAATAGGAATATTTTCCCCTTTATTATTTCTAACGTAAATTTTATTAATATCTGTAGGTTCATTTCTTTCTGATCTAGGCACTTGCGTGATTACTTGATATTGTCTATCGTTCATAATAAAATAAGCCGAACGTGCTCCGCTAAATGCAGCTTGTAAAGCCTGTGCTACATCGGCAGTCGTTAAACCCAAATCACGAACACGCATTCGATCAATAGATAAATCCAATTCTGGCTTATTAAATTTCAAATTCACATCTACGTTTTGAAATGTTTTATCCTTTCTTGCCGCATCTAAGAATTTAGGAATGACAGTTCTGATTTTTTGGAAATCTAAATTTTGAATAATAAATTGAACCGGCAACGAACCTCTAGACATCATACCTACCGAAATAGTTTGTTCTTCCACAGCAAAAACACGAACGTTTTTAAAACGTTTCATTTTTTTATTTAAGTCCACAGCAATTTGTGATTGCGTTCTTAGTCTGTCTTCTTTGTCTACTAATCCTAAACGACCCGATGCAGAACTATTCCCACTTCCACCACCATACCCTGGCACACTTCCCCAGGTAAACGCATGTTCTGGGAAGGAATCCTGCATGATTTTAATGGCCTTTAACAAATCACCTTTCATATCCTCGTAACTATTTCCCTCAGCGCCATTCATACTAATTCGGATAGATCCTTTATCTTCTAGAGGAGCCAATTCGCTTTGAATGGTTGTGCCTAATACAAAAATAATACCTACACAGGCTATCACAATTGCCCATGCAACCCAGCGTATTTTTAAAAACCCGTTCAATAAATTTTTATAGCCATTCTCCATGCCTCTAAAGAAAGGCTCGGTACGTTCATAAAATTTACCGTGTGCGCCATCCTTTCTATTCAAATACACATTTAAGACAGGCGTAATGGTTAAGGATACAAATGCCGAGACCAGCACCGCACCAGCTACTACTACTCCAAATTCTTTAAACAAAGAGCCCACAAAACCTTGTAAGAAAATAACCGGCATAAACACCACTGCCAAAGTGATGGATGTTGAAATAACTGCAAAGAAAATTTCTTTACTACCCTCTCTAGCAGCGTCTTTTAATGAAAGGCCCTCTTCTAATTTTCTAAAAATATTTTCCGTGACCACAATTCCATCATCTACCACCAATCCGGTGGCTAGTACAATGGCTAAAAGGGTTAATACATTAATAGAAAATCCCGCCAAATACATGATAAAGAAAGTAGCAATTAATGAAATGGGGATATCAATTAATGGGCGAATGGCAATTAACCAGTTTCTAAAAAAGAAGAAAATAACCAATACCACCAAGACAAAAGATATTACAATCGTTTCTTTCACTTCCGATAAAGCACGACGAATATTTAAAGTATTATCAATGACAATTTCAAACTCAATGTCTGACTTATTTTGTTTTTTTACTTCTTCTAATCTTTTATAAAATTCATCCGCTATATTAATTTGATTCGCTCCAGGCTGAGGAGATACAAATAAATTCACCACAGGTACCCCATTAAAATAAGTTCCCTGATCCTCTTGTTCAGGTCCCAACTCTACTTTTGCAACATCGCCTAAACGAACCATGCCATTGGCATCTTCTTTTAAAATTACATTTCTAAAATCGGACTCTTTCGTAAGTCTTCCTAAGGTTCTAATGACGAAGTCAGATTTATTTCCATTAATACCGCCGGCAGGCAACTCAACATTCTCTTTATTTAATGCGGTTTGAATATCATTAAAAGCAATGCCGTAAGCATTTAACAAACTTGCATTGGGATAGATACGCATGCTTTGACGCTTACCTCTTATGCCTACATTACTTACTTCGTCAATCGTTTGAAATCTTTGTAGTAAAACATTTTCTGCATACTCAGTTAACTCTAGCAAACCTTTTGTTTTACTTCTAATGGTTAACAATAAAATAAAGTCACTCGCATCTGCTTTGGAAACAACAGGAGGACTTGTTAAATCCTGTGGCAGGGATCTAAGTGCTTGTGATACTTTATCACGCACATCATTTGCAGCAGTTTCTAAATTTACCCCCAAATTAAATTCTACAGTAATATTAGAATTACCAACAGCACTAGAAGAGTTAATGGTTTTAATTCCTGGAATACCATTAATTCCTTTTTCTAAGGGCTCGGTAATTTGGCTTTGAATCACTTCGGCATTAGCGCCTGTATAGCTAGTTTGCACGCTTATAATAGGAGGATCAATCGCAGGATATTCTCTTAATGCCAAAAAAGAGAAGCCTACTAACCCAAAAATAATTAAGGCAATATTCATCACGGTAGCAAGAACCGGACGTTTTAAGGAGAGTTCAGATATATTCATCTAAATAACTTAATTGTTTATGACCTATTTGGTAATATCTATATTGGACAAGGCTTTTCCAATTTTTAATTTTGAGCCATCCTTCACAAATAACATACCTGCTACAACAACACTATCGCCAACTTGTAAACCTTTTGTAATTTCAACTGCTGTTTGCGTACGGTAACCTGTCTCCACATTTATAAATTTTGCTTGGCCATTTTTAACCACCACAATTTGCTTTGTTTTTGAATCTGGTATAATAACATTAGATGGTACCATAATTGAAGACGCCTTATCATCTAAATCAGATAAATATATTTTTGTGAAAGAACCTGGTAAAAGTTTTCCCTTCACAGTAGCCCTCACTTTTAAGTTGCGGGAACTAGCTATAATTTGAGGTTCAATGGCAACAATAGTTGCTTCGAATTTTGATGCTTCTTCACCAATGCTCTCTACTAAAACTTTGGTTCCTACTTTCACTAAATTTTTATGTAACTCTGGCACCGTAAAATCAATTTTTAAATCATCCGTCTTTTGAAGTGTAACCACTGTAGTCGCCGTATTAATAAATGCCCCCAAGCTTATTTGTCTAAGTCCCAATTGTCCTGAAAAAGGCGCTTTAATTACTGTCTTATCAATTAAGGACTGTGTATAGGCCATGTCCGCTTTATAACTTTTTACTTGTTGCAATGAAACATCATAATCGCTTTGGTTAATCCCTTTAATACTTAGCAATTGCTTATTTCTTTGTTCATTCGTTTGGGCTAACTCTAATTGTACTTTAATTTTTTCAAGCTGAGCTTGTAAATCTGCATCATTTAGTTTAACAAGAACCGTTCCGGCACTCACCACTTTACCTTCAGGAATTTGTAAAAATGTAACCCGACCATTTATTTCGGGACGAAGTTCAACGAAGTCGCTGGATATCACCGAACCATTCACTTCTATCAATTTAGGAACAGACTGGTTTGAAATAATCGAAATGTCCACCGATACAGCAGCATTGGGGTCAAACTTGTCAATACTTTTAGGTTTTTCCTTACAACCTATTGCCAAAACACCCAATAATGTGATTAATATTAAATTTCTCAAAACTTTGCAATTTTAGTCATTAAAGGTAACCAAAAATTGCTTTTTAAGGCCATAAAATAGATGAGTGGCTAGGATTTACCATTAAAGAAACAAGCTTAATTGGTTTTTTGATAAGCTTCGAATCGCTTTTCAATGTATACCCCAAGTTCAAGCTCATTCAATAGCCCCAGCATTTCATAGGTGGGTCTAGAAAAATTCATGAATTTAATGAGCCCATCCCCCTCTAGATGGGTGAGTTTTTGAACAAAACGCTTCGTAAATCTTGAGTTTACATATTTTTCTTGTTCTTGTGCAAGGAGTCTGTTTTGAAGGAATTGTAAGTTCCTGTTTCTTTGAAATCTAAACATATTGATAAGCTCATTCAAATCAAAACCAATAGTCATCCCTGCGGGTCCAAATAATTGTTGATTGTTACTTAACCGAATGCCCGGAGGGCGATAGTTAAAGTATTTCGCATAATCCGTTCTATTTTGAATGGAATCAAATCTGTAATTACTATTTCGCACTGTTACTTCTGGCAAATCATAACCCAACACATGAATCATGACATTAAAATTTTGAGGATCGGTGATGGTATCGATAGGAAATTTTGGGGAGCTCTTACCAAAAAGAGAAAACCAAATTGAGTCTTTGGACTTTAATACTATAAGATACCTTCCTAATGAATCGGTCATAGATACATTTGAATTGCTATTCACTACAACGGCTTCCACGGGATGGCGTCCACTGATATCATATACCACACCACTAATGGTAGTATATTGGGCATTCATCGTTGTTGTAAAAACAATGCAAAACAAAACAGTAAAAATTTTGGGGAAATTCATTTCAGCTGCAAAATTAGGCAAGGATTCGTAATAAAACCTTTTATAAGAATTAAATTAACAGGTTTTTATCCTTTTACCAAAAAAAACTAATCAAGCCAAGGGCGACAACGCTCAACACCAACCAGTGCGTAGCAATTTTTTTGGAATATAATAAATAAGTACAGCCCACTAAGATAATAAGGTTAATGGTTACGGTTTGCCATGTAATAATTTTCATGGACTGTAATAAATCTTTTGATAAATAAAAACTGGCGCCCAGCATAATACCCACTACCGCCGCATGAATGCCTTCCAATGATCGAAGTACAATTACATATTTTTGTAAATTTTGCCACAAAGGCAGAGCAAATAAAACAATAAAAAAGCTGGGTAAAAAAACACCTAGCGCTGCCGTGATGGCACCCACAATTTGCCAAAATAGACTCTTATCATTTACCGCAATGGCGCCCATATAACTAGCTACAGACCAAACAGGACCCGGCACGGCTCTTACAATTCCGGCGCCTGTAAAAAAAGCGTCACTTGAAATTTTAATCACATCCCTTTTGCTTTTGACCATCCGCTCCGAGGAAGGCCTTGTAACATACTGCTCGTACATGAGTGGGATTAATACATCGCCGCCTCCAAAAACAAAAGTACCAAATCGATAATTGGTTTCAAATACATTAAATATTTTTTGATGGCTCCAATTATTTCTAGTGGCTTTCTCCGATAAAAAACCAGCAATTAAAAAAAGAAATAAAAATACGAATAGGGCCCTTATTTTAATTTTTACCTGGGGAGCAGAAACGGTGGGAATTCTTTTTTTACTAAAATTGGTGGCAACGCCTGCAAGGATAATGATCAACGGAATCGTCCAAGGAGATGTAAATCCAAAAAGTACTGCAACAGAAGCACCTATAAAAATCCATCGAGTAATGGCATTGTTTACTGCTTTTTTAAATAGCAAAAAAGTGGCACTCAAAATAAAAGCAATAGACAAGGGTTTTAAATAAGTCAATATCGAAAACCCTGCAGAAAAATTTTGACGATCATACAAAATAGCAATAGCAGTCATCAGTGCACATGCAGGAAAGGCCCAAACCAATAAAGTAAGAAAAGCCAAAAGATACCCTCCTTTTTTGAAGCCAATTAATACAATATTTTGAGTAGAGGAAGCACCTGGTAATAATTGACAAAGCGCATTATATTCCAAAAGCGTTTCGTCCGTTAAGTCTTTGCGTTTTTGAACAAATCTAGATTGTAGCAAACCAAGATTGGCTTGTGGTCCTCCAAATGAAGTGATACTGTGCAATAGCACATCGGTTAAAAATGATATGTATACTTTAATATTCATTGTGCTAGAAGTAAGCTAAAATTAAAATATTTTAACCATTTTTCCCCGACTATCCAATTTAGACTTGATTCGCCTAATTTTTTTATAACTTTACATACTTAAATACACTCGTTTATGCGTAATTATTTTGTTTTGGCTGCATTCTTTTTACTAGCTGGTTGCTCCAAGAGCAATTACGCAAAATACGCGCCTATATATGAAAAAGAGTCTTTGAGTAATATACCCGACTTTAGCAACCTGGCTTATTGGGCAGCCCACCCAAATAAAAAAAATCCATCAGATAGTATCCCAAAACGTTTTCAAAAGCAGGCATATGATACGAAAGATGTGGATGTATTTTTTGTTTATCCAACCAGTTATCTAGATAAGGAGATGCCCTATGGCTGGTCTGCTTCTTTACAAGACGTAAAAACCAATATTTATACCGATTACTCTTCTATCTTGTATCAAGCAAGTGTATTTAATGAAGTGGGTAAAATTTATGCACCAAGATATAGGCAAGCAAATATCAAGTCCTACACCCCCGATAACCGCGAGGATACATTAAAGGCCTTAGCTGCTTTTGAATTGGCTTACCAGGATGTAAAAACTGCTTTTGAATTTTATTTGGCACATTACAATAATGGTCGCCCTATTATTATTGCATCACATAGTCAGGGTTCATCTCATTCCATTAGAATATTAAAAGAATTTTTTGATGGCAAACCACTTAGTAAACAATTGGTTGCAGCCTATGTAGTTGGAATGGCAATAGATCCAGCCACTTATACTTCCTTAAAAGCATGTGATCAGCCCAATGAAACAGGATGCATTTGCGCTTGGAGAACCTTTATGGAAGGATACCAAGCACCTTTTGTTGATAAAGAAAAATTTAAATCTATTGTTACCAATCCGCTTTCCTGGAATAGTGAAAATACCAGTATTGACAGGGCTTCCAACGAAGGTTCTATTTTATATAATTTCAATAAAATTATTCCCAATGTTGCAGGTGCAATTAATCATGACGGTGTTTTGTGGACACCCAAGCCACATTTTTTTGGAAACTTTTTAATCAAAACAAAAGACTATCATATCGCTGATTATAATTTATACTATACAAGTATAAGAAAGAATGCTGCTTTAAGAGTAAGCACTTATTTTAATAAAATAAAAACGAGTTCGGCTCATTAATTGGAGCAGTTAGTTGCCGACGACACTTAAAAATTTAATACGCATAATTTTTAATTGCTCCCAGGTATATTCATTTTCACTTAATTCCTGTTGTGCAATTTGCAAGGAAGAAGTTTCGCAATTTTTGAAATATTCAAGTATATCTTCCTGATCATATTCGTCTAACCATTCATCAATGGCATAATCTAAATTTAATTTAGTGCCGCTTGCTGCAATAGTTTCCATTTCCTCTAATAATTCATCTAACTTCAGCCCTTTATTTTTTGCAATGGTTTCAATTGGTATTTTTTTGTCAACGTTTTGTATAATATAAATTTTGTTACTGGATTTATTGGCTACCGACTTCATCACAAAGTCATCCGGCTTTTCAATATTATTTTCCGTAACATATTTATCAATTAATTCTACAAAAGGGGTACCGTACTTTATAGCCTTCCCTTTACCTACGCCCTGACATCTTTCTAACTCTTCTAAAGTAGTAGGATACAATATGGCCATATCTTGCAAGGAAGTCTCTAAGAAGATAACAAATGGAGGCAACTTTCTTTTCTTAGCTTCTGCCTGACGTATTTCCATAAGCATTTCAAACAAGGGCTCATCGGTCGTCGCATTGGAAGCCGTTCCCCCTTCCGATTCATCATCATCCACATTGGCATCGTCAAACACCTCGTTTAAAACAATTTTAAAACTACTTGGTTTTTTGATAAACTTCTCGCCCTTAGCGGTTAATTTCAAAAGCCCGTATTCCTCAATATCTTTCTGAATTAATTGTTCCAACATGGATTGTCTTACTAAGCTATTCCAAAACAAAGCATCCTGTGCTTTTCCAATTCCAAAAACGGATAATTTCTCATGACGATATAAACCAATTTGTGGCGTATACTCCCCCATTAATATTTGCACTACATAATCGGCAACAAATCTTTCATCTAATGCTTTAATTGCTTGTAATAATGATACCAACTCTGTTTTCGCTTCAATATTTTCTTTAGGATGTAAACAGTTGTCACAATTACCACAATCTTTTTCCTCCCAATCCTCGCCAAAATAATGCAATAAACTTCTTCTTCGACAAACTCCACTTTCCGCAAAGGCAACCGTTTCGTCAATTAATT
This sequence comes from uncultured Bacteroidota bacterium, assembly GCA_903862505.1. Taxonomy (GTDB): domain Bacteria; phylum Bacteroidota; class Bacteroidia; order Chitinophagales; family Chitinophagaceae; genus Sediminibacterium. Next base: position 9,889 of record CAIOYQ010000079.1, on the reverse strand, counting down.
GCGCACCCACTTCTCTTTCACTCAATGGCTTGTCTCTTAAAAAATGTTCCAATTTACTAACGTCAGCATGGGAATAATATAAAATACAATTCCCTTCTAATCCATCTCGTCCTGCACGCCCTGTTTCTTGATAATAGTTTTCAATGGATTTAGGGATATTATAATGGATTACAAAACGAATGTCTGGTTTATCAATACCCATGCCAAATGCAATGGTGGCAACTATTACCTGCGCATCCTCATTTAAAAATTGGTCCTGACGATCGGCTCTTAATTTTTGATCAAGCCCTGCATGATAAGCAACGGCTTTTATTTTATTGGCAACCAATACTTCTGCCAACTCTTCGGTAGTTTTTCTATTTAAAGTATAAATGATGCCACTCTTGCCTTTGTGTCCCGTAATATACTTTACGATACTTTTAACCGTCAACTCTTTTTTTAGTTTAGGCTGTACCTCGTAATATAAATTGGCACGATTAAAGGAAGATATTAATATCTCCGCATCACGAAGTGCCAAGTTTTTTACAATATCAGATTGTACTTTAGGGGTAGCCGTAGCTGTTAATGCAATAATGGGAACCTCATTATTAATTTCTTCCATCATTTCTTTTAGCCTTCTATATTCAGGTCTAAAATCATGTCCCCATTCCGAAATACAATGGGCTTCATCTACTGCAAAAAACGAAATATTTAAGTCGCTAAAAAAATCTAAATTTTCTTGCTTAGTTAAAGTTTCAGGGGCGACATATAATAGCTTGGTTTTACCAGATAACAAATCGGATTTTACTTCTTTGATTTGTGCTTTATTCAAAGAGGAATTTAAGAAATGAGCTACATCATCTTTTTCACTATACCCTCTCACTAAGTCAACCTGATTTTTCATGAGGGCAATTAAAGGAGATACCACAATGGCGCAACCGGGTAAGATTAAAGCGGGCAATTGATAGCATAAACTCTTTCCGCCCCCAGTTGGCATAATGACAAAAGTATCCCTGCCACTTAATAAAGACATAATGGCCTTTTCCTGTGTACCCTTAAATGCTTTAAACCCAAAATGCATTTCCAATGCCTTTAAAACCTCTTTTTTGTCAAAAGAGTTGTTCATGGCAGTGGCAGGAGTGGCTTTGGGAGTGGCTTTTTTCGCTTTTGGCATCTATAAATATCTTAAAATCAACAGTTTCTCTATAATTGGTACTAATAAGTTAACGAAAATAACTAAAGAAGTGTTCAATCCCCACTCCTATTTTTGAAAAAGCTTTTTTTTAAGGTTTTCTTAGAAATAGGGCTTCTAAGGGTATGAAGCATTAACTTTGTCACTCGTTAATACGCATATGACAAATAGCATCCAGTCCATCGCTAATAGAACGTTACAAATTGAGATAGAAGCTATCAATGGACTATCAAATTTTATTGACCAGTCCTTTGAAGAAGCAGTCAACGCCATTCATCATTCAAAGGGCCGTTTTATTGTAAGCGGAATTGGCAAAAGTGCCATCATTGCTCAGAAAATAGTGGCTACCTGCAACTCTACCGGAACCCCTTCTATTTATTTACATGCCGCAGAATCCATTCATGGAGATTCTGGTATGATTACCCCAAACGATATTGTCTTAATTATTAGTAAGAGTGGAGAAAGCCCAGAAATTAAAAATTTAGTGCAGTTGGTAAACCAATTTGGCAACCCTTTAATTGGTATGGTGGGTAATATCGACAGCTATTTGGCAAAGCAGTCTAAATGGGTTTTAAATACCACGGTCTCAAAAGAAGCCTGTGCAAATAATTTAGCACCTACTTCTTCTACTACTGCACAAATGGTAATGGGGGATTTAATTGCTGTTTGTTTAATGGAGCTCAATAATTTCAAGGCTATTGATTTTGCTAAATTTCATCCGGGTGGTAATTTAGGCAAACGTTTAACTTTAACTGTTGGACAAATGGCCAATCATAATCCTAAGCCAAGTGTAATGGGTTCAACAAGTTTAAAAGAAGTAATTCATACCATTTCAAAAAACAGATTAGGCGCCACTGCGGTAGTGAATGAACAAAATAAAGTGGAAGGTATTATTACCGACGGAGACATTAGAAGAATGTTAGAACAACACACAAGTATACAAGATTTAAAAGCATTAGACATTTATCATAAAGCACCTATTACCATTGATCCCAATGAATTAGCTGTAAATGCACTATCATTGATGGAACAAAAAGACATTAGCCAAATTATTGTCGCAGAAGAATCAAATTATGTTGGTATGATTCATATGCACGATTTAATGAGGGAGGGTATTTTATAATTAAACGAATAAAAGGGATGAATAATAAACATCATTATGTAGCTATAATGGCGGGTGGAATTGGAAGTAGATTTTGGCCAATGAGCAGGACTACTTATCCAAAACAATTTTTAGACGTTTTGAACACGGGTAAAACATTAATCCAGTGGACGTTTGAACGATATGTAAAATTTATTCCCGTTGAAAATATTTTCATTGTCACATCGGAAGAATATGTTGACATTGTAAAAGAGCAGTTACCAAACCTGCCTATTGAAAATATTTTGGCAGAGCCTAGTCGTAAAAATACAGCACCTTGCATTGCTTATATTTCTTTTAAATTAGCACAAAAGGATCCGGAAGCAACATTTATTGTGGCACCAAGTGATCACTTAATCTTAGAAGAAGATAATTTTCAAAAAATAGTTGAAAACGCATTGGATTTTGTTTCCAATATAAAAGCATTGGTTACTTTAGGAATTAAACCTAGTAACCCGAATACGGGTTATGGTTATATTCAATATGAAGGATTAGAAGTAGCCAAGGGCGTTTTTAAAGTAAAGACCTTTACTGAAAAGCCGAACTTAGAAATTGCACAATCCTTTATAGACAGCGGCGACTTTTTATGGAACGCAGGTATTTTTGCTTGGAAGGTAAGTAGTATTTTAACTGCCTTTGAAAAATTGCAACCTGAGATGTTTGAATTGTTTGATCAAGAAAAAGAACATTTCAATACAGAAAACGAAAGACAATCCATCTTAAAAATATATCCTCAATGCACTAATATCTCTATTGATATTGCCATTATGGAAAAGGCGAGTAATGTTTATGTATTGCCTTCTTCCTTTGGATGGAGCGATCTAGGTACATGGAATAGTGCGTATGAAAATATGGAGAAAGATTACTTTGGCAATGCAGTAGCCTCGGACAATGTGGTGGTGATTGATGCGACCAAATGTATGATAAAAGCGCCCAAAGATAAATTGGTCGTGGTGCAAGGATTAGATGACTTTATCGTAGTAGATACCAAGGATGTTTTATTAATATGCAGCAAGGAACAAGAACAATCGATTAAAGAATATGTTGCCGAAGTAAAAAGGAATAAGGGAGATAAATACATTTAATTAATGTATAATTCGTAACTTAGATTACATCGATTGCTTCACCTTTAAGATTCCCCTATGGCAACCATTATTACCGGCACGGGTAGTTACATACCTAATATTATAAAGACCAATAAGGATTTTATAGAAAATACCTTTTATGGTGAAAATGGGGAATTGATTGCTACTCCTAATGAAGAGATTGTAGAAAAATTCAAAGACATTACGGGGATTTACGAAAGAAGGTATGCAGGACAAGAAATGAATACCTCCGAAATGGCTACAGAAGCTTCCAAGTTAGCCATACAAGATGCAGGCATTGATCCTGAAACCATTGATCAAATTATTGTTGCCCATAATTTCGGAAACGTTTTGCCGGGCACGATTCAAACCGATACCATTCCGGCCATAGCTTCTCGTGTAAAAAACCAATTAGGCATTCGCAACCCAAATTGTGTAGCCTACGATATTTTATTTGGATGTCCTGGATGGATTCAAGGGGTGATTCAGGCCGATGCCTTTATAAAATCAGGGATGGCCAAGCGTTGTTTAGTCATTGGTGCCGAAACATTAAGCAGAGTGGTGGACCCACATGACAGGGACAGTATGATTTTTAGTGACGGTGCTGGAGCTTGTATCGTGGAAGGTGATACAGATTCTGAAAGTGGAATATTAGCCGCCAGTGTGCAAAGTCATTGCAACGAAGAGGCCTACTTTTTATACCTAGGCAAGTCTTACCATCCAGAAGGAGAAGAAGAAACAAGGTACATTAAAATGAAGGGGCGAAAAGTATATGAATATGCTATTAAGAATGTTCCCATTGCCATGAAAGAATGTATTGAAAAAGCGGGCGTGGATATCAAGGATATAAAGAAATTTTTCTTGCACCAAGCGAATGAAAAAATGGACGAAGGTTTTATAAAGGCCTTATATAAATTATACGGTACCAGAGAAGTGCCAGAAAATATAATGCCTATGAGCATTCATGATTTAGGCAATAGTTCCGTTGCGACCATTCCCACCTTATACGATATGGTAAAACATGGAAAATATCCCGAACACCAATTACATAAAGGCGATATTGTCATTTTTGCATCGGTAGGAGCAGGTATGAACATTAATGCAATTTGTTACAGAGTATAAGTATTAGTATCCGCGCACATTATTGCCCTCTACATAATTCGCAAAGGCTTTATTACAAACCTTGTTTCCACCAGGTGTTGGATAATTGCCTGTAAAGTACCAATCGCCGGTATTGGTTGGACAACACTCATGTAAATCCTCAATGGTTTGATAAATTACTTCCACTGGAATATTTACATTGCTTGGTGTGATTAATTGTGCAATTTTATCAGAAATTTCTTCGGGTGTAAACGGTTTATACAATTGTCTTACCGCATTTTCGGTATGTAAAGTGCCGCTTGCTTCAAGTGCTTTAATTTTCTGATAGGTATCGTCAATTACATTGTTCATACCTCTTTCGTCAAGCAATGCAATAGCTGCTTTAAAAGCAATGAAATCACCCATCTTGCTCATATCAATACCATAACAGTCAGGGTATCTAATTTGAGGTGCCGAAGAAACGACAATAATTTTTTTAGGAGAAAGGCGTGACAACATTCTTATAATACTTTCTCTTAAAGTAGTGCCTCTAACAATGCTATCATCAATTACCACCAAGGTATCCTGGTCTTTCTTAACCGTACCGTAGGTAATATCATAAACGTGTTGTACCATTTCGTTACGATTGGCATCCTGGGTAATAAAGGTTCTCAGCTTCACATCTTTTATTGCAATTTTTTCTTGACGAATTTTACGATTCACCATTTCTTCTAAACGCTCAGAATCCACCTCCTTGCCCCAGCTTAAAATACGCTCCACTTTAATTTTATTCAAGTATTGCTCCATTCCTTTGATAAGGCCATAAAAAGCTACCTCGGCCGTATTGGGGATATAAGAGAAGATGGTATTTTTTAAATCTTTTTCAATTCGATCTAAAACAATTTTACTTAAATGATTTCCTAAAGCAATCCGTTCTCTATAAATTTTTTCATCACTACCTCTTGAAAAATAAATACGCTCAAAGGAGCAGGCTCTTCTTTCCTTAGGTTCAATAATTTGTTCAATTGTATAATCTCCATTGTCATTCACTATTAAAGCATTTCCCGGCATTAACTCTAATACTTCATTTTCGCCAACATTAAATGTAGTTCTAATGGCTGCACGCTCGCTTGCAGCAACAATCACTTCTCCGTCAATATAATAATAGGCTGGACGAATTCCGTTGGCGTCACGCATAATAAAACTATACCCATTTCCAATTAAACCTCCAATGGTAAATCCACCATCAAACAATGGAGCGGCTTGCTTTAATACATTTACAATATTAGGCGCATTGGGATTTATTGCTTCTTCTTTTACTAAGAAATGGTGAATCACTTCCATCATGGCCGCTAAGTCGCTCTGCTTTTCAAACGGACCTGGATCAAATCCTATGTGTTGAAATAATTCGTCTGTATTAACAAGGTTAAAATTGCCGGCCAAAGCGATATTTTTTCCAGGTACTAAATCCTTTTTGATAAAGGGGTGGCAAAATTCAACATCATTTTTGCCCTGGGTTCCATAACGTAAATGACCTAATAATATCTCGCCCATAAAAGGCAGGTGGCCTTTCATTAATCCTGGATGTTTCGCAATGTCTGGTTGAAATTTTTCTAACTCCTGTACTTCTAGCCCAATTTTGTAAAATAAGTCGGCAATAGGTTGAGCCGCATTGCTTCTTTGGCGATATAAATAAGGATTTCCGGCTTCAATATTTAATTTTAAGGTAGCTAACCCAGCTCCATCCTGACCCCGATTATGCTGTTTTTCCATCAGGAGGTATAACTTATTAAGACCATAAGTTACCGATCCTCTTTTTTGTAAGTAATACGAAAAAGGTTTTCTAAGTCGAATATAGGCAAGGCCACATTCGTGTTTGATTTCGTCGCTCATGATGGTGTTTAAGGAGCCACGAATTTACAATAGTTCCTCAATCTTAACTAGCAACCAGCCGAAAAAAAAATAAATTAATAGGTTTTTTGCTTAATAAGCGTGTTTGACACCTTGGTCCACTCTTTAATCTCGGAACAAGACTGGTAATCTTCGTCAATATTTACGTAATAGTTAGTGATATGCTCGTTAAACCAAGCTTCTAACATTTTAGCTTTTTTAACCTCCAAGGCGCGCGCTGCAATTCGATTATAGTCTTCTTTTAAGTTTTCCTTATGCGGTTCGGTACGGTCTCTAAAATAAACAAGGCGAACCGTTTTTCTTCCTCTATCATCTACATATACCTGTGGAACAGAAACATCGCCTGGTTTCATTGATTTAAGCAAGACCACCATGTCCTTATCTGGTAACATATCATAATTCACATAAGTAGATCCGTCTCTACCCGTCACGGCGCCGCCAGTGAACTTACTACCTTCGTCGTCACTGTGTTTATTCACTGCTTCTCCAAAACTATACTTATTCGCAATAATATCTTTTCTAATGCTATCTAAAAAAGTTTTAGTCTCATTAATTTCATCAGCAGCGATAGGTGGTATTCTTAAAATATGCTTCACCACCGCATCGTCCCCTGTTCTTGAAATTAATTGTATTAAATGATACCCAAACTTAGATTTAATAGGTGCAGATATTTGTCCTTCCTTTAAACGGAATGAACCTGCCATGAAAGCGGGATCAAAATTTCTCTCGTTTCTATTTAAGCTAAACTGTCCAAGGTTTTCTTTTGAACTTGGATCCTCAGAATATAATTTAACCAACTGGTCAAATTTGTTAATGCCTGCCTCAATTTGACGACGATAATCCATTAATTGCTGAATAACATATTCCTCAATATCGCGATTGGCTTTAGGATGCATTACCAATTCTAATACCTGCACTTCACTTTCATACAAAGGCAAACTGTCTATTGGAATTTGATTATAAAAAGCGCGTACTTCGGTTGGCGTTATTTTTACTTTGTCAACAATTTTTTGTTGCATTTCATCCGCTAGCTTTTGCTCTTTAATTAAAATCTTAAAATCATCTTTTAACTGAAATATGCTTCTGCCTGCTACTTCTTCTAGTACTTCTTTTGAGCCAAATTGTTGTAAGAATTGTCTAATCCTACTATCAATTGCATTTTGAATTTCATCCTCTGTTACAATAATAGAATCTTTTTCGGCTTGTAGCACCAAGGCCTTACGAATTAATTGTCCTTCCATAATTTGACAAACCGATGGTATCGTTACACCTTCCTGTCCCTGAGCTTGTCTTTTATAATCGGCAATTGAATTGTCTATGTCAGATCTTAAAATAAATTTATCTCCAACAGTAGCTACAATTTTATCCGCCAACACTTTTTTTACCTGTGCTTTTGCCGTAACCGACAACAATACTAAAGAAAAAAATACACTAACAATTTTCATCAAAATAGAATTAATAGGGTAAAGATCTGATAGCTGGGCCATTGTGCCAACTATCGAATCTTAATTATTTTATAAAGTACGTTTAACTTCTTCTTCTTCAAATGCCTCTACAATATCGCCTGGTTTTAAATCAATAAAGTTTTTAATAGTTAAACCACACTCCATATTGGAAACAACATCCTTTACGTCGTCCTTAAAGCGCTTCAAGCTACCTAATTCAGCGGCCTGACCTTCGCCTTTTGGATATTCAACGATACCATCGCGAATGATACGTATTTTAGAGTTTCTGCTTAATTTTCCATCTAATACGAAACATCCTGCAACAGTGGCTTTATCAAATTTGTATACCTCACGTACTTCCACGTTGGCAACAATTTTCTCTTGGATTTTTGGTTCCAACATACCTTCCATCGCGCTCTTAATTTCGTCAATCGCGTTATAGATAATGGAGTACATTTTAATTTCAACACCTTCCGCTTCTGCTAACTTATTTGCTTGCATAGATGGACGAACGTTAAAACCAATAATAATCGCATCCGATGCAGCCGATAACAATACATCTGATTCAGAAATTTGTCCTACTCCTTTTAACACCACGCGTACCGCAATTTCTTCGGTAGATAGTTTTTGTAATGAGTCACTCAAGGCTTCAACAGAACCATCCACGTCACCTTTAATGATGATGTTTAATTCTTTAAAGTTTCCTAAAGCCAAACGACGACCAATCTCGTCTAATGTAATATGTTTTCTAGTCCTTAAACCTTGCTCTCTTAATAATTGAGCACGTTTAGTAGCTAATTCTTTTGCTTCTGCTTCGTCATCGAATACTTTGAATTTTTCACCTGCTTGTGGTGCACCGTTCAAGCCTAATATTACTACTGGCGTTGAAGGAGGCGCTACTTCAATACGTTGATTACGCTCATTAAACATGGCTTTTACACGACCATAAAATTGGCCAGATAAGATTAAATCACCTTGACGTAAGGTTCCGTTTTGCACTAATATAGTTGCAACATATCCACGGCCTTTGTCCAGTGAGGCTTCAATAACACTTCCTGTCGCTTCTCTATTTGGATTTGCTTTTAAATCTAAAATTTCAGATTCTAATAACACTTTCTCTAATAAAGCATCCACATTTAAACCTTGCTTAGCAGATAACTCTTGGTTTTGGAATTTACCGCCCCAAGCTTCTACTAAAATATTCATTTGAGATAATTGCTCGTATATTTTTTGTGGTTGTGCCCCGTCTTTATCAATTTTATTGACCGCAAAAATCATTGGCACATTCGCTGCTTGCGAGTGACTAATTGCTTCCTTGGTTTGTGGCATCACTGCGTCATCCGCAGCTACTACAATAATGGAGATATCGGTAATTTTAGCACCGCGCGCGCGCATCGCTGTAAAGGCTTCGTGACCCGGTGTATCCAAGAAAGTAATGGCCTTGCCATTTGGCAAAGTCACCTCGTAGGCGCCAATATGCTGAGTGATACCACCGGCCTCCCCTGCAACCACATTTGCATTACGGATATAATCTAGTAAAGATGTTTTACCATGATCCACGTGACCCATGATGGTAACAATTGGAGGACGCTCCACCAAGTTGGCTAAATCGTCTGCTTCTTCTTGCTCATCCATTTCTTCTGCTTCTTCCAATCCCACAAATTCTACTTCAAATCCAAATTCAGATGATACTAATTCAATAACCTCCGCATCCAAACGTTGGTTGATAGAAACCATGATTCCCAAGTTCATACACTTGCTAATAATATCCGCAAAGCTTACATCCATTAAACTTGACAACTCACTTACTGTTACAAATTCAGTTACCTGTAATTTGTTGTCTTCTCTTGGTTCGTTGTTTTCATTTTCAGCCGCTTCTTCTCTTCTTTGACGACGATACTTGGATTTCATGCTCTTACCTCTACCACCTTGGCCAGATAATTTAGCTTGTGTTTCCTTAATCTTATCTTGAATTGATTTTTTATCGATTTCTTTTTGTTCCGCTGTTTGAGGTACATTTCTACGTGCACCGCCGCCAGCTTGTCCAGGACGATTG
>CAIOYQ010000078.1 GCA_903862505.1 uncultured Bacteroidota bacterium | reverse complement strand
TTTAGGGTGTTTGGCACAAATTAGTGATGCCGGTATTCCCATTCATATTTTTACAGGCAACCATGATTTGTGGATGCAGGATTATTTAAGCAAGGAGTTAAATGCTAAAGTATATTTTGAACCACAACCTTTTCAATTAGGCAGTAAGCAATTTTATATTGGTCATGGAGATGGCATTGGTCCGGGTGATTATGGATACAAGCGATTGAAAAAAATATTTACCAATCCTTTCTGTAAGTGGTTGTTTAGATGGTTGCATCCAGATGCAGGTATTAAATTAGCCAATTATTTTAGTGCAAAAAGTAGGGCTAAAACAGGTACGGCGGACGAAGTATTCTTAGGCGAAGACAAGGAGTGGCTTATTGTTTATACCAAGGAGCAAGCAAAAAAAATGGATGTGGATTATTTTATCTTTGGACATAGGCACTTTGCCATTGACTTTGATATCAACGAACGAACAAAGTATATTAATTTAGGGGATTGGATAAGGTTAAATACCTATGCTGTTTTTGACGGCACTACTTTGCAATTGTTAAAGTGGGAGTCCTAACATAAAGCGTTAAACATGAATTTAGAACAAAACATATTATCCAATTCGCTTAAAAGTTATTTAATCATTGCTGGTGTACTGCTCTTTACTTTATTGATTAAACGATTGGTTTCACGCTTTTTTGCCAGCTTAATTTACACCTGGGTAGATAAAAAAAATCATTCTGAGCTTCGCAAAATTCATGTGCACAGACTTATTATACCTATTGAAAAGTTTCTTGTATTTGTGGTTGCTATCATTGCTTTTTATGAATTAAAATTCCCAGAAGCTTTAAATTTTCACATTTACAAACTTACCGCGCAGCAAATAATTGAATCCTCGGTGAAGCTTTTGTTTATTATATTATTTATTAGGGTTTGCTTAAGAATACTTGAATTTATTTCCATCATACTAGATGAAAAAGCGAAGCTTTCGAAAAATCAAACGGACGACCAGTTGATTTTATTTTTTAGAGATTTTTTTAAAGTAATTCTGTACTTGATTGGGTTATTGATGGTGCTTCATTATGTTTTTAATGAAAATATTGGAAACTTAGTTACTAGCTTAAGCCTTGTGGGCGCAGCGGTGGCATTGTCTATGAGAGAAAGCTTAGAAAATATTATTGCTTCCTTTATTATATTTTTTGACAAGCCCTTTACGGTGGGCGATATGGTTAAAGTAAATAATTTTTCTGGCACGATTGAAAAAATTGGTCTAAGAAGTACCCGTATTCGTACCGATAACAAAACCTATATTTCGGTACCCAACAAACAAATGGTGGATACGATTGTAGACAATATTAGCTTGAGGACAGAACGAAAAATTGAAATGGATTTGCAGTTAAGTATTACCACTTCTGCTACTTCGATGACTGCATTTACTCAGTATTTAAGAAATACAATCGCAACCATAGCAACCATTCAATCCTCTACGGTGTTTATTTCGGATTCTGGAAAGCAATTCCACACTATTCATATTGAATGCTTGGTTCCAATGGAAGTAGATTTAAATGATTTCCAGTTATTGAGGGAATCGCTGAATGTAACGGCCATTCAATATGCAAACGACAACCGTATTGCATTTGCTGAAAAAGGATAAGTGAAATCTTTATTACAAACTGCTTTTTAGAGAAACTAAAAAAGTTTTTAAGTGTTGCAAACTATTTAAGAGTGCTAAATCTTTACCGGCCTTTTCTTTATTATTTTTCAAATAAGTTTTAGCGCCATCAATAGAATATTTTTTTTCTCTTAATAAATAATAGATCTGTTTTAAAAAATCAATGTCTTGCGCGCGAAACAGTCTATCTCCTTTTCTTGTTTTTCGGGGTTGTAGTTGTTTGAATTCTTTTTCCCAATATCGAATTAAAGAAGTGTTCACATTAAACCAAACCGCAACTTCACCTATGGGGTAATATAATTTTTTGGCAAGCTCTTCGTTAGACGGCACATTTAATTTATCGATATCCCCTTCCATGGAAGCAAATGACTTTCTTCCTCTTTTATGATTTGTATTATTTTTACCAAAATGCATGGGGGCCCTAGAAACGCTTGGCATTTCATCATTCAACATCATTTGATCCTCAGTTGCAACGACCGACATTTGTAAAGGCTTTTTTGCCACTACTTTATTGGCTTTCGTTCTTCTAATATGAACGGGCGCAATATGGGCATTTCCAAATAAGTCTAATTGTTGCAATTCTTTAGCCATATAACAAAGGTAGGGGAGTATTTATTCGAACTACGCCCTGTAAATGATTGGTGGATAAATTGTTAAGTATGACGTATTTTTGGGCATGCGTATATGTATCCATACTCGTACCTCTTTAAATATAGATCCGGTTATATTGTTGGATACCGTTAAAGCATTGGTGAATGTTTATTCAACCCATCCACAATATGAAATAGTCATTGTTGGATTGGCTTTGCCAGCTTCTTTTACCGCCTTTTGCAATGAAATAGAACAGGTTTCCATCATCTCCCCCAAGGATGCGATAGTTTTATATAAAACCACCGAGCATCATACCATCATACATTTTGGGACTACTATAAAAGGTGCCCATCAAATTCCTCAGCTTTTTATTCCCTTGGCCTTGCCCAATAGGCAGGACCATTCTTTTGTTCAAACCTATTTTTTGAAAAAACGCTTTCATCAATGGATGAAAAAAGCGAGTAAAGTAATTTGTATCAATGATTGGGCATTGACGCATATCAAAGACCAATATCCTGAATATGCTTTAGCGCTGCACTGTATTTATTTACCAAGCATAGCCGTTCCATCCTTTGAGTGGCAGGAGTTATCTAAGGCGCAAGAAGATTTGACAGCGGGGCATAATTATTTTTTATGCGTTGCGCCCATAAAAAGATTTACTGCTATTTTGAAAGCATTTTCCATTTTTAAAAAATGGCAACAAACTACTATGCATTTAGTATTTGTCTTTGACCACCCCAAGGATAAGGAGGCTGCTTTACTACAATTAAAAGGGTATAAATTCAAACAAGACATAAATATTGTATGTACCCATGATATTTGTATGGAATGGTTGGCGGCAACCTATGCTATTTTATATGAAGGTGTAACTTTCACAAAAAGCAATTGGATACTTTATGCCATTGAATATGAAGTCCCCATTTTATTAGACGCTGCCATGAATTTACCTGAATCCTGGCTGCAAGCAGGGGAAGTATTTTCGTTTACCGAAGAACAGGCCCTGTCTAATCATTTTAAACTTTATTATAAGGACGAAATCTATAGGCAATCAAGGGCAAGGATGGCTACGGAATGGTTATTGAAATTAAAAGAAGAGGGGTCCCCTTTTAGTATGTTAGACATTACTCCTATCCAATAATATCTTACTTTCGTGTAAATAAATTTTTCAATCTTTAATACAATGCATCAATCTAATATCAATGTAGTTGTTCATTTAGATGAACAAAAAATTCCACAAAATATTCAATGGTCCGCTTCCGATAGTACTGCAACAGAGGCACAAGACGCGCGCGCCATGATGCTTACATTTTGGGATCCTTCCGATAAAACCGCTTTGCGTATTGATTTGTGGACCAAGGACATGATGGTAGACGAAATGGCCGATTTTTTTTATCAAAATATAATTGGCATGGGGGACTCCTATTTGAGAGCCACTCAGGATAAAGCACTTGCAGAAGAATTTAAAACCTTTGCGAAATTGTTTTATCAAAAATTTAGAGCTTCTCAAATTGATCAAAATCCAAAATAATAAAAATTATGAGTTTAGAAACAGAAGTAATGTCTTTAATGAAAGACGCTATGAAAAACAAGGATGAGGCTTTGTTAAGAGGGTTAAGAGCAATTAAAGCAGAAATAATTAAAGTAAAAACAGAACCCGGTGCCAATGGTGAAATTGCTGCTGACTTGGAAATGAAATTATTGCAAAAACTGGTAAAACAAAGAAAGGATTCTTTATCTATTTATGAACAACAAAATAGACCAGATTTAGCAGTTAAAGAATCGGAAGAAATTGCAGTGATTGAAAAATTCTTGCCAGCACAAATGGGTGAGGCCGAAATAAAAAAAGTACTTCAAGAAATAATTGCACAAGTGGGTGCTACAGGTCCTCAGGATTTGGGTAAAGTAATGGGTGTTGCAAGTAAGCAATTGGCTGGAAAAGCAGACGGAAAGGTTATTTCAGCGATCACAAAAGAACTACTTACCAACTAGCCTATGTGGTTGGATCTATTAACTGGAACGGTATTGGTGATTGCCATTTTACAAGGCTATAAGAATGGGCTTATCAGAGCAGTGGTCTCTTTTATGTCCTTATTTATTGGTCTTGTGTTGGCATTTCAATTTGCTGGATTTGTAGCACGTCAATTAAAAGAGCATACAAAAATTGCCTCTCATTTTTTACCATTTATTTCCTTTTTAATTGTACTTATTGCCGTGCTGTTTGCACTAAGATGGGTTTCGGCATTTTTACAACAAGGTGCACAATGGTTAATGCTGGGCTGGCTTAATAAGTTGTTGGGTATTGTTTTATATGGTTTTATTTATTTTACCATCTTAAGTGCGGTGGTTTACTTTTTACAATTGCTTGGGGTGATAGAAGCAGCAAAAATGAAACAAACCTATTCCTATACTTATTTGAATAGTTGGTGGCCAAGCCTTATTGGCAAAATGGGCGGGTGGCTCCCCTTTATAAAGCAAAATATTGCCACTTTTTCCAATCCGCTTAAATAGCCAATTTCTATATTTTACCAAAATGTTAACAAATCATTTTTAGATGCCCTAGATTCTCAAAGCCAGCCGATTTTTCCCTTGAATTAACTATCTTTATTCATATTGATTGTTATGGAATATGAAATTAAAAAAGAGGGAGAATTTGAGTACTTAGAAGTAGGTGAAGGGGAGCCATTGATGTTACTTCACGGACTATTTGGAGCATTAAGTAATTTTTCTCATTTGATTGAAAAATTTAGAACAACGCATAAAGTGATTGTTCCTATTTTGCCATTATTTGATTTAGATATTTTACATACGAGTGTAACGGGGTTAGCAAAGTATGTATCTAAGTTTATTGAGTATAAGGATTATAACCAAATCCATTTATTGGGGAATTCCTTAGGCGGTCATGTAGGTTTGATATATGCACTTAAGCAACCAGAAAGAATTAAATCTTTAACCTTAACTGGTAGTAGTGGTTTGTTTGAAAACGCAATGGGAGATTCTTATCCTAAACGTGGCGATTACGAGTACATTAAAAATAAAACAGCGCAAACTTTTTACGATCCAGCAGTTGCAACCACCGAATTGGTGGACGAGGTTTTTGAAATAACTAGAAACCGTATTAAAGTTATCAAAATCATTGCACTGGCTAAAAGTGCCATTAGAAATAATTTAGGAGAAGAATTGAATCAAATTAAAATACCTACCTGTTTAATTTGGGGGAAAAATGATATTGTTACGCCTCCTTTTGTGGCAGAAGAATTTCATAAATTAATCCCGCAAAGTGAATTGCATTTTATTGATAAGTGTGGCCATGCGCCTATGATGGAAGTGCCTAATGAGTTTAACAATATTTTATCTACTTTTTTAACAAAGCTTTCCAAAGAATGACCATGTTAGCCGCATCCATTGCTATTAAGGGGTTACCTATGCTTCACTTAGAAGACAAAGTGTCTTTTGCATTGCAGTGTATGGAAGATTTTGATGTTCAACATTTAGTGGTGGTGAAGGAGGAATATTTTATTGGGTTGGTGAATAAGTCAGATTTATTAGATACGGCTGCATCCAATCATTTAGAAAGTTTAACTGACCAATTATTAAGAATTGGTTTAAACGGATCTGCTCATTTTTTAACCGCGCTCGATTTATTTACCAAACATCACTTATCCTTACTCCCGGTTTTAAACGAACAGCAAGAGTGTATTGGTGTTATTACACAACAACATTTACATGATAGTTTGGCACAATTTTTAGGCGTAGCCCAGCAGGGTGCTATCTTGGTTTTGTCTATGTCGCCATTGCAATATTCTTTAGCCGAAATGAGCAGATTGGTAGAAACCAATAACGCGCAAATAGTACAATTGAATACCTTCTTTGATGAAGCGAATGCAAATTTAATTGTAACCCTTAAATTAAACCGAGACGAAGCGTCTGATATTATAGCAACCCTCCAAAGATATGACTATCAAGTATTGCATTATTTTGGGAACACTCCATTGAATAACGACATTGAAGATCATTATCATCATTTAATGAACTATCTAGATGTATAAAAGCATTGCTCTAGCAGGTGTTTTTTTTCTCTTTTTTTTTGGAATGCCTTTTCAAACAAAGGCGCAGTATACCATTAACAATATTTGGACGGAAGGCAATGTTAAAACAAAGTCTAATATTATTTTTAGAGAACTTCCGTATGCAATTGGAAGTAATATACCAACCGATTCGCTTTCAATATTAAATACCATTGCGCAGCAGCAATTATATAATACCTCTTTATTTAACGACGTGACGGTTTCAACAGAATTCATTGATAGCGGGCATATTGATATTCGTATTAAGGTTTCCGAGCGTTGGTACTTTTTCCCGCTTCCTTATTTTAGATGGGTAGATAGAAATTTTAATGAGTGGTGGAACACACAAAACCATAGTTTAGACCGAGTTAATTATGGAATGACATTAAAGCAGGCCAATGCTACTGGCAATAATGATAAAATTACTTTAGGGTTGATTACTGGTTATTCTCAACAGTCTGTATTGCGCTATCAGTTCCCTTACCTGGATAAAAAAATGCATTTTGGTATGGGTATGGGCTGGCAATATTATGCGCAGAAAGAAATGAATACAGCCACCCGATTTGATAAACAGGTATTTACCAAAACACGTAATTATATTCAAAGTGGGTATCGGGCTAATGTGAATTTATTATATAGACCTAACTTATTTGAACGGCATAGTTTGCAAATTGGGTTTGGCAAGTTGGAAATTTCAGATACTGGATTGTTGGCACAGCCAAACTATCTACCTAATTATGCAAAATCATTTTCTTATGTGGATGTGAGTGTTGCTTTTTCCAAACTGAGGTTTGATTACAATGCTTATCCAACACAAGGGAATAGTAACGAGTTTTCTATTTACCATCGTTTTTCTGGCGGAAATAATTTAACCTCCTTCCAATTAAGAAATATAGTAGCCCATAAAATTTCACCATCCGCATTTTTATATTTTGAAAATAATACCCAAGCTAAAATTTTATCCAATCGCAATTATATAGATAGTAGGGTAATGGGATATGGAACGATGCAAATGAATGGGTTAGAATATTATGTTATTGACGGAAATGTAGGCAGTTTTATTAAAGCAGAAGTACATCGTAAGTTGGGGAGCTTCAGTTTGCCTAAAAAAATAGGCATAGGGATGATTGATAAAATAAATAAGAATTTACCAGTGATGAAATATAATTTTTGGCTAAAAGCATTTACGAATCTTGGCTATGTTTACAGTGAGCGCCCTAGCAATGCGAGTAAGCTTTCAAATACCTTACTCAGAACGGCTGGCATAGGGTTGGACATTATTGGTATCTATGACTTGGTTATAAAAATTGATTATAGTATGAATCAGTTGGGTGACAAAGGGGTATATTTGCGTGGTGGAATTAATTTTTAAATTTGACAAATGAAAGTTGCAATTTATAGTAGGGGGGTAGACTTAGATCAACAGCAATCTTTAAATGCTTTGTTGACCGAGCTAAATAGGTATGATACCACTATATATGTATACGATGAGTTGATGGTTAAATTTTCATTAGTCAATCCTGCGGATAAAGCACCTTTAATTCCTTTCACGTACTTTTCGGAATTACACAATGCGATAGACTGTTTAATTAGTTTAGGCGGAGATGGTACGGTGCTAGATGCAATCACACTGGTTGGAGATACCAATATACCTGTATTGGGAATTAATTATGGTAGACTCGGCTTTTTGGCATCTATTTCTAAAGATGAATTAAGTTTGATGGTTGATGCCTTAGTGAATAGAACATATGTAATTGAAAAAAGAAGCTTAATTCATTTAGATTCTAATATGCCTATTTTTGGCTCCGCGCCATTTGCATTAAATGAGTTTGCCATTCACAAAAGAGATACCTCTCCTATGATAAAAATTCACACTTATTTAAATGGTGAATTTTTAAATTCCTACTGGGCCGATGGATTAATTGTTGCAACCCCTACGGGATCTACAGGATATAATATGAGCTGTAATGGGCCTATCCTATTTCCGGACTCTGCTAGCTTTGTAATTACCCCTGTAGCACCACATAATTTAAATGTACGCTCCATTATTGTTCCCGATAGTTCTGTTATTTCTTTTGAAATAGAAGGCAGAACCGAGGAACTTATTTGTGCATTGGATGCACGTAAGGAAATTGTTGCAAAGAATATAGAATTGGCTGTTAAAAAAGAAAATTTTAGCGTTCATTTTATACGACTCAATGAAAATAGTTACCTTACAACCCTAAGAACAAAACTAACCTGGGGGTTAGATAAAAGAAATTAAGGCATGCGTAAAATTCAAGCGCTATTATTCATATCCATTTTTTGTTGTTCGACAAGTGTGTCGGCGCAATATATTTCATTGGTAGAAAATAAAGGAGAGATTGGATTAATGGGCGGAGCTTCTTTTTACAGAGGTGATATTGCTTCGGACATTTTATTTTATAAACCCAATATTGGAGTGTTTTATAAAAAGCAATTAAATGACTATGTGGGGCTTAGATTGAACTATGAGTATATTTCCATAGGCGCAAACGACTTGCAGTCTAATAATTTTTACGATTTTAAAAGAGGCTTAAATTTTACCAGAGTATCTCATGATGTGAGTTTAATGGGTGAGTTTTATTTTTTAAAATACATAAATGGAAATAAGCAATACCGCTTTACGCCCTATGTAGGATTTGGAGTAGGTGCATGGAAATCCATTAGCGGCTCCACTAATATAGATACCCCTAAAACCCAACGTACGATATTGTTTCCCGTGAATCTTGGATTTAAATATAATATCAGTGGCTCATGGAATATATTTACCGAAGTCACTTATCGATTTACCAATTCGGATAAAATAGATTATTTCTCGGATGTGAATTATCATATCCCCGCTGGGTCTTCTACCATCTATCAAGCAAGTACTTCTGGTGGGGATCAATATTTTAGTACTAAGCTAGGGGTCTCTTATAATTTGATTAATATATACGGGATAGAACAACATAAGAATCCTAAAATGAAGCGTACTTTATTTAGTAAAAATGCGTACAAAGCTCCCAAGAATTCTAATAAAAAGGGCATTTTCAACTTCTTGAAACGCAAATAAGCAGGGTTATTTTCTTACTTTTACATTATGGAAAAATTGGATATGGAGCGATTGCCTAAACACATTGCAATCATTATGGATGGCAATGGTCGATGGGCAAAGGAACAAGGGCAGGATCGACTATTTGGTCATTATCACGGTGTGATTAGTGTGCGTAAAGTAGTAGAAGCGGCTACAGAAATTGGCATTGAATACCTTACTTTATATGCCTTTAGTACTGAAAATTGGGATCGACCACAAGCGGAGGTAAGTGGCTTAATGACCCTTTTTGTGGACACCATTGCCAAAGAAGTACCCGATTTGCATAAAAATAACATCAAATTGCACTTTATTGGTAACCTAGATATGCTTCCAAAAGAGGCTCAGGAAGCCCTTTCCAATGCAATGGAAATAACGGCTCAAAATACGGGGCTCACCCTGATCATTGCCCTTAGTTATAGTAGTAGATGGGAGCTGGTGGAAGCCACCAAAAGGATTGCTCAAAAAGTGCTTAATGGCAGCTTGGATATGGAGCATATTACCGAAGCGGAAATCTCTGAAAACCTTACTACTAGTGAATTTCCAGATCCTGAATTAATGATACGTACCAGCGGTGAATGCAGGATAAGTAATTTTTTATTATACCAACTAGCCTACGCAGAACTTTATTTTACCGATACCCTTTGGCCTGCTTTTGGCAAAGAGGATTTGATCAAAGCCCTATCAGAATATCAGTCTAGAGAACGAAGATTTGGCAAAACCAGTGAGCAAATTCACACAGATTAGAAAATAAAATAATATATTTTATTTTCATTTTTAACAAAGACTTTGAAATATTACGAGTAATTTGCGACACTTTTAAATCATAAATGTACAGCCCCAAGCAGATGCAGAAATTTTTCCAATTTATTATAGGTATTTTATCCCTTTTAGTATTGTCAAACAATGGTTTTGCGCAGGAACTTCCTGCCAAAGATTCTGTCGATCAAATTAACGTGAAATTGATAGGTATTTTTAACCAAAAAACACCTCAAAAATATAAGATCAGAGACATTAAAGTGGTGGGAAATCAAAACTTTGATGAAAACCTTTTACTGTCCCTTTCTACTTTAAATATTGGGGATGATGTAACCATGCCGGGAGGAGACAATTTTGCTAAAGCCATTCACAAGTTAATGGACCAGAACTACTTTAGTGATGTGAGTGTTTATTTAACCGATGTAAAAGACAATCAAATTGATGTTGAAATTAATGTAGTGGAGCGTCCTCGTTTATCTAAGTTTAATTTTACGGGTGTTCGAAAATCAGACAATGATGAATTGTCAGGTAAAACCGGTTTATTGCCCAATAGAGTTGTCACCGAAAACATGAAAATCACTGCTGTAGAGGGGATTAAAAAATATTATGCAGAAAAAGGGTTTCAAGACGTTAAGGTTACTATTAAAGAGCAGAAAGATGCCACAAGGAGAAATAATTTATTGTTAGAATTTGTGGTGGATAAAGGTCCAAAAGTGCGCATTAACAATATTAATTTTGGCGGCAACTTAGTGGACGAAACAAAATTGAAAAAGAGTTTAAAAGAAATTCACGAAAAATCTAGGCTTACATTATTTCCAATCAATGATAAGCCAATGATTCTTAAAACGAATCCTTACACGGTAGCCGATTACTTGCGTGAAAATGGGTATTTAACTTTTACGAAGACAAGAAAAGTTTTAAATCCTTATGCAAGATTTTCATTGTCTTCTGCAAAATTCGATCCTAAGAAATATGATGAAAGCAAGGATAATTTGTTAAATTTCTATAACTCATTAGGCTTTAGAGATGCAGTGGTGGAGAGAGATACCGTATATCATAATAATGCAGGTAATTTGAATATTGATATGCAAGTAAAAGAAGGCCATAAATATTATTTTGGCAATATTACTTGGAGAGGAAATACTAGATATCCCGATTCACTTTTGTCTGCTATTTTAAATATTAAAAAAGGAGCTATTTATAATCGTGAAGTGTTATACAATAAATTAGGTAAAACACAAACGGCCGAGGGTGGCGATATTAGTGGCTTGTATCAGGATGATGGATATTTATTTTTTGCTGTCGATCCTATTGAAACAGCCGTATACAATGACACCATTGATTATGAAATAAGATTGAGAGAAGGACCACAAGCTACCATAAAAACCATTCGTATTGCAGGTAACGAAAAAACAAAAGACTTTGTAGTTCGTCGAGAAATTAGAACCGTGCCGGGCGATAAGTTTAGTCGTAGTTTATTAATTCGTTCTCAACGTGAAATTTCTCAATTAAATTATTTTGATCAAGAAAAAATAAAAATTGACCCCATTCCGAATTCTGAAGATGGTACGGTAGATATTAATTATGGAGTTGAAGAAAAATCAAGCGATCAACTAGAATTGAGTGCCGGTTGGGGAGGATATATTGGATTAACTGGAACATTAGGGGTTACTTTCAATAACTTCTCTTCTAGAAACTTATTTAAAAAATCGGCATGGGATCCATTACCAATGGGGGATGGTCAAAAGCTGAGTATTCGTGTACAAAGTAATGGTAAGGCTTTTCGTTCCATTAATACTTCATTCACTGAGCCATGGTTTGGTGGGGTAAGACGTAACTCTTTATCGGTAAGTGTTTTTAATACAAAGTATGGTCAAAGTATCAATGCTTTAACGGGCATGTATGATATTAATGCTGCCGACAACCAATACATTTCAACAACAGGCGCAACCGTTACTTTTTCAAGACAGTTAACTTGGCCGGATGATTATTTCTCTTTTAGTTCAGGTTTGAATTTCACGCGCTATACTTTAAAAAATTACGCGATTGATCCCTATAATTTACCCAATTTTGACAACGGTAATGTAAACAACTTTAATATTAGGTTGGCCTTACAAAGAACATCAGTGGATCAACCCTTGTTCCCAAGAACAGGTTCAACATTTTTGTTAAGTGCGCAATTAACGCCACCGTATTCATTAATTAATCCTTCGGTAAATACAGGAGCCAATCAGTTTGAATTATTAGAATACCATAAATGGAGATTCAATGGCGAATGGTTTATTCCATTAGGAAAGCCAGCAGGCGAAGATCGCAATAAGCAATTTGTTTTACGTTTTGCTGCTAAATATGGTTTTTTAGGTCGCTATAATAGTGAGTTAACGATTTCTCCCTTTGAGCGTTTTCAATTGGGTGATGCCGGCTTGAGTAATCAGTTTGCGTTATTGGGTTATGATATTATCGCTCAACGCGGATATCCTGTTTATCAAAGCTCTAATCCAAAAATCAACCCTGACCAACAAAATGCTTCCCAACACTTTACGATATTTAATAAATATGCAATGGAAATTCGATATCCATTAAGTTTGGCTGCTAGTAGTACTATTTATGCACTAGGATTTTTTGAAGCAGCGAATGGTTGGTATAGCATGAAAGATTACAATCCTTTTGAATTGCGTCGTTCTGTGGGTGTAGGTATGCGTTTTTACTTACCTATGTTTGGTTTATTAGGATTTGATTATGGTATTGGAATTGATAGACTTAACGCAAATAATGCATTAAAAGATGCAGGCAGATTTACCTTTATGTTAGGTTTTGAGCCTGAATAGATAAATATCTAAAAAACAATTTTATGAAATTGAATAAATGCTTACCAATTTTAGCACTAACCGTATTCATGGGATTAGCTGCTCAAGCACAAACTAAATACGCGGTAATCAATACCAAGTATATTTTGGAAAAAATCCCGGAATATAAAGAAGCGGATAAGAAATTAAAAGAATTGGGGGACCAATGGCAGGTGGAGATAGACGAGAAGCAAATGGCCTTGGACAAAATGTACAAAAACTATGAGGCTGAGCAATTTATGCTATCCGAAGAGCTTAAAAAGAAGCGTGAGGATGAGCTATTTATCAAAGAAAAAGAGCTCAGGGACTTACAGAAAAGGCGCTTTGGTTATGAGGGGGATTTGTTTAAAGAGCGTCAAAAATTGGTTAAGCCCATACAGGATAAAGTGTATAATGCAGTCCAAAAAATAGCCGCAGCGCGCGCTTATGACTTCATTTTGGATAAAAGTGAAGGAATAACCATTATATTTGCTGACCCAAAATTGGATAAAAGCGACGACGTTTTAAGACAATTGGGCGTTATTAATTAAAAACACAAAAAATAGAATATGAAAAAAGGTTTTTTATTTGCAGCCTTATTATTGGTTGCGATTTCATTTACAAAGAGTGCTTCAGCACAAAGCGTTAAAATAGGTTATTTTGACGAGCAAAAAGTAATTGCATTATTTCCTGGCATCCAAGAAAAATTAGATACTGTTTTACAATCTTATGCAAAGGATACATTACAAGATGAGTATGACTATACTTTAAAAAGCTACCAAGTAAAAGATAGCATTTATAGAAGAGACTCATTAGAGTTATCTAAAAGACCAAAAGCTTTACAATTGTCTACAGACGAATTGAATCAATTAAAATACAAATTAATTAACTGGCAACAATACCAACAAGAAGCAATGCAACAAAAGCAAGAGCAATTGTTATTGCCTTTTAGACAAAAGATATTTGCTGCCTTGTCTGAAGTAATTTCTGAAAATAAGTACACTTGGGTAATCAATGAGTCTGCGCTTTCTCCTTACTTCCAACATTCAATCGCAGACAACTTAGCCATCAGAACAGCAATGAAATTAAAGTTGCCTTTACCTAAAGACGTTGAAGAAGCATTTAGAGTGGCAACTGGCGGATCGGCTCCAAAAGCACCTGCTAAGAAGTAATCGCTACAATATTTTTAAAATATATTTATAAAGAACCTCGTTGTTATGCAACGAGGTTCTTAGTTTTACAGTAAGAACAATTTTATTATGTCGGCACCCATTGGCGTTTTTGATAGCGGATATGGTGGATTAACCATTTTAAAGGAATTGAAGCAACAATTGCCTCAATATGATTATATCTATTTAGGGGACAATGCGCGCGCACCTTATGGACCCAGGTCCTTTGAATCGGTATATGAATATACATTGGAAGCCGTGCAATGGTTTTTTGATCAGGGTTGTGAATTGGTGATCCTTGCTTGTAATACGGCTTCGGCCAAAGCACTTAGAAATATTCAACAATTAGACCTACCCAATTTAGCACCTGATAAAAGGGTGTTGGGTGTGATTCGACCTTCCTCGGAGGTATTGGGTAATTATTCTAATTCAAAGCAGGTTGGTATTATGGGCACCACGGGCACTGTACAAAGCGAAAGTTATATCATAGAGATGGCTAAATTCTTTCCCGAAGTAAAAGTGTTTCAACAGGCCTGTCCGATGTGGGTCCCACTTATTGAAAATGGAGAGTATGATAAAGCAGGTGCAGACTACTTTGTAAAATCATACTTAGACCAGCTTTTTAGTCAATCTAAGGATATTGATACCATTTTGCTTGCTTGTACTCATTATCCTTTATTAGCCGCCAAAATAGCGTCTTATTTGCCTAAAGGAGTTAAGCTGGTTTCACAAGGCGATATTGTAGCCACGAGTTTGTCACAATACCTTGATAATCACCCAGAAATGGCGAATAAATGTAGCCAAAAAGCGAGTTTGCAATTTTACACAACCGACAACGCTCAAACCTTTGAAAAACAGGCTAGCGCCTTTTTTGGTCAAAAAGTTGAAGCAAAACACACAGATTTAGCCTAAGATTTCAAAAAAAACCCTATTTTTGCCGTCCTTTCACGGGTAGTGGTATGGTGACTGCTATTAGAAACGGATTTTGAACTAAAGTATAAAACAAAAGGGCATATAGGATTACTCCTACTAACCCGATAAAAAAA
This sequence comes from uncultured Bacteroidota bacterium, assembly GCA_903862505.1. Taxonomy (GTDB): domain Bacteria; phylum Bacteroidota; class Bacteroidia; order Chitinophagales; family Chitinophagaceae; genus Sediminibacterium. Next base: position 10,837 of record CAIOYQ010000078.1, on the reverse strand, counting down.
GTAGAATATGAAACGTACATTCCAACCTCATAAACGTCGTCGTAAATCTGTTCATGGATTCCGTAAGCGTATGGAATCAGCTAATGGTCGTAAAGTATTAGCTAGTCGCCGTAAGAAAGGACGCAAGAAACTAACTGTATCTAGCGAGAAAGGATTAAAATAATTTAATCGCTATCTCTAGAAATTGATAATTTTAAAGTCCTCCCGATATTCGAGAGGACTTTTTTAATGCCCAGCACTTCAATCAAAATATTGCCTAAAATTTTTACATATCAAAAAGCAGACAAATTAAAAAGTCGCAAACAAACTCAATATTTGTTTGCGAAAGGGCAGTCCATGAATGCATTTCCCATTAAGTTAATTTATACCATTGAATCGGTAGAACAACTTAGTGCTGTTTTGCCAAGTCCTTTTTTAAATTTAGCTGACATTAAAGAAAATGGACAATTACAGGCTGGTGTAGGGGCGCCTAGTAGAACTTTCAGAAAAGCAGTATTGCGTAATAGGGTAAAGCGTTTATTGCGCGAAGCGTATCGGTTAGAAAAGCCTGCATTTATTGCTAGCAAACCTTTTCAGGGCTTTCGGGTAAACTTATTTTTTTTGTATACCGATGCTACCATCCTTTCTTCCGCCGATATTCAGGATAAAATAAAACAGTTGTTAATGAGACTAAGTGAAAAGTTTAATACTATTTCAAAAGCCTAATTAGATTATTGTTATGAGTACATTTAAAAAAATTATTGCATTTCCTTTTATACTTCTAATTCGTTTTTATCAGTATGTGCTTTCCCCTTATTTAGGTGGTAACAAATGCAGATTCACGCCTACTTGTTCTCAATACACGGCAGAAGCCATAAAAAAATATGGCCCTATAAAAGGCATCTTTTTAGGAGCCAAACGCTTAAGTAAATGTCATCCTAGAGGAGGTCAGGGATATGACCCTGTTCCGTAAAGCGCGCAATGATGCATAAAAAAACCGCCCCTTTGCGGAGACGGTTTCAAATGATATTAGTAGGGGATCCTATTTTGCTACACTAAATCTTTCTGCAACAACAGTCCAGTTTACTACATTCCAGAAAGCAGCTAAATAATCCGCTCTTCTATTTTGGTATTTTAAATAGTAAGCATGCTCCCAGACATCGGCACCTAATAATGGAGTCCCTTTTACTTCGGCTACGTCCATTATAGGATTGTCTTGGTTCGGCGTTGAACTCACTTCTAATTTTCCGTCTTTTACAATTAACCAAGCCCAGCCACTTCCAAAACGAGTCATTCCAGCAGCTGCAAACTTTTCCTTAAATGCATCAAAGCTTCCAAATGCTGCGGTGATAGCATCTCCCAAAGCGCCTGTTGGCGTTCCACCTGCGTTTGGCGCTAAGCTTGCCCAAAAAAAGCTATGGTTCCAATGTCCACCACCATTGTTTCTAACTGCTGGGCTAATGCTTCCAGCAACGGCAACTAATTCTTCTATGGTTTTGCCTTCGTTAGGGGTGCCGGCAACAGCCTTATTTAAATTGTCTACATATGCTTGATGATGTTTGCCATGATGAATTTGCATGGTCAAAGTATCAAAATGTGGTTCTAATGCTTCGTGTGCGTAGGGTAACGCTGGTAATGTAAATGACATATTATTTTGTTTAATTGTTTGAAGAATGAAGCTCAAAATTACACCCCTTTCCTTTGAATTAGCCGAATCACAATCATTTTTTCCTTAATTAGGAAGTTAAATTTTTCATGAGTTGGTAATTAAAACAAATAGTTGAAAATATACGAATCTCTAGGCCTCCGCGGCAGGAACCGAAGTCGGCTATGAGATTGCATATTTTCAACTATATTAATATTAATTATATCTTGTAAATAAACTATCGCTTTGCTCTAAAAAATGCCTGCATGAGTTCGGCACATTCTTCTTGTAGTATGCCACCAACTATTGTAGTGGCTGGATGGAATGGATTTTTTTCGGTTACACGACGGTAGCTATTTTTTTCATCAGAAGCGCCAAAAACAATATGGCCAATTTTATTCCAATACAAAGCGCCGGCACACATTAAACAAGGCTCTACGGTTACATATAAAGTAGCTTCCGGTAAATATTTCATTTGTAAATTTTCACAGGCACTGGTAATAGCTAGTATTTCGGCATGTGCCGTTACATCCTTTAGCAATTGAACTTGATTATGCGCCTTGGCAATTATTTTTCCGTGCATCACAATCACGGCACCCACCGGTACTTCATCAACGTCAAAGGCCCTCTGTGCTTGAACGAGGGCCTGACGCATAAATTGTTCATGTATATTTTCCAATAGCGTTAGTTTAAACTACCTAATTTGTGTTTATATTTCCTACTATAACTTTTGAATGCGAATATTTCTGAAAGAAACTTCATTGCCATGATCTTGTAATACAATATGTCCAGAAAAAACTTTTCCAAAATCTGGCATATCACCTTTAGCAAATTTAGATCTTCTTATTAATTCTTTCCAAGCGTCATCACCCAAATGCGTTTTTACAACAGTCACGCCATTCATTTTTAATTCTAGTACTCCTTTTTTGGAGATGACATCTACTATATTCCACTCCCCATAAGGATTTACATGTCCTTCCTCAGTTGGAATTAAATCGTATAAATTACCAGCACGATGGCTAATATTTTTTGCATCTGGATGTCCGTCATTGTCTATAATTTGAAATTCAGGTCCTGTATGAAAAGTATGTTCATATTTACTAGGGTCATCCTGTACAAAAAACATGATACCACTATTCCCATTTTTTGAAACTTTCCATTCTAGAGCCAAATGAAATTCATCGAAACTTTGATCTGTCACTAAATCACCACCACCTTTACCATTTTTTATTAAACTAGGGTCAAGGCTAAGAATACCATTGTCTATTTTCCAAGCAGCACCTGCCGTTTTTTCGCCGTAGCTATGCCAGCCAGTTGTTGTTTTACCGTCAAATAATGAGGTCCATTTTTCCTGTGCGTTTACTTGTGTTAAAGCAAGCAAAGCGAATACTGCAACGAATCCTTTTTTCATAAGTAATTATTTTTTGAAGCGCTTATTATTTTAAGCTCATTATATATTTTACCATCAATTCAGCATCCGCTTGACTCAATGTAGCATGTGCTGTCATTGGGATAGCTCCCCAAACCCCACTTCCACCGTTAATGATTTTTCCTGCTAACATTTTTATGTTGGAAGGCTTATTTGCGTATTTTTTAGCAACTTCTTTATAGGATGGGCCTATTACTTTGTCGTTTAATTTATGACAGGTTAAACAATCGCTTTTTGCAAGCAATGTCATTCCTTTTTCAATATCTTCTTTACTCGCAGTTGGTGGGACTGGTGCGGCAGTTGTACTGCTAGTAGAACCAGTTGCAACAATAGTAGCCGTGCTTGTTTTACTGTCTATTTTTGTTTCTGTTGTATTCGTTTCTGTTGTGTTCGTAGTGTTGGATTGTTGAGCAGGCGTTGCTTCTGCGGTATGTTTTCCTTCACCACATGCCATAAATAATACACCCACTAAAATTGTACCTAAAACCTTTTTCATATTTTAATTTTTATTCGTTTTTAATTTATTTTATTATTGAATGCCTAGTATTTTTTTATTAAATACTTCGTCTGATCCCGTGCTTGCAAAATCATCAAAAGCTTTTTCGGTTACTTTAATGATATTTTTTTGAATAAACACTGCACCTTCTGCAGCACCCACTTCTGGATGCTTTAAGCAACATTCCCATTCCATCACCGCCCATCCTTTGTAGTCATAAGTGGCAAGTTTGCTAAAGATACTTTTAAAATCTACTTGACCATCCCCTAAGGATCTAAATCTTCCTGCACGGTCAATCCAATTTTGATAACCACCGTATACGCCTTGTTTTGCCGATGGATTAAATTCGGCATCTTTTACATGGAACATTTTAATACGCTCATGAAAAGCGTCAATGTATCCTAAGTAATCCATGCATTGTAAAACAAAATGAGACGGATCATATAACAAACAAGCACGAGCATGCCCGTTTACTTTATCTAAAAACATTTCATACGTAACCCCATCGTGTAAGTCTTCACCAGGGTGAATTTCATAACACAAGTCCACACCTACTTTATCATATTCATTTAAAATAGGCATCCATCTTTTAGCGAGTTCTGTAAATCCAGTTTCTACTAACCCTGCAGGGCGTTGTGGCCAAGGATATACGGTATGCCATAATAATGAACCACTGAAAGTTGCCGATGCATTTAATCCTAAATTTTGAGAAGCTTTTGCAGCGTATATTAATTGTTGTACTGCCCACTCGGTTCTCGCTTTTGCATTACCGCGTATTTCAGCAGGAGCAAATCCATCAAACTGTGCATCATATGCAGGATGCACTGCTACTAGCTGTCCTTGCAAATGTGTTGAGAGTTCCGTGATTTCTAAACCTGCTGCATTTACAATCCCTTTTATTTCATCGGCATAGGTTTTACTTTCTGCTGCTTTCTGTAAATTAATACAACGCGCATCCCAGCTTGGAATTTGTATCCCTTTAAAACCTAAGCTAGCAGCCCATTTGCAAATACCTTCTAAAGTATTAAAGGGAGCGGTGTCGCCCATAAACTGAGCTAAAAATATACCAGGACCTTTTACTGTTGTCATTTTATTTATTTAAAAAAAGTAAACATTTTAATTTATAAACTACCACATCCATTCCATTTTATAAAACGTAGGGTGTCCATTTTTTATCGGAATGTGCAGAAGCCACCACATTATCAATAAATGCCATTCCTCTTATACCGTCTTCTACGCCTGGGAAATCCAACATTTCTGCAGTGGGTGTGGTGCCATCTATTTTACAACCCAATGTTAAAGCAAAGTTACGATAGATATTGGCGAAGGCTTCTAAGTATCCTTCTGGATGGCCTGCCGGCGTTCGACAATTATGTGAAGCTGATTTATATAAATGGGCACTGCCTGCTCTAAGTATTTGACTAGGCGCATCCAGCCATTTTACAATTAATGAATTTGGCTCATGTTGAAACCATTCAATACCCCCCAACTCACCGTATACTCTAATCTTTAATGCATTTTCTTCCCCTGCTGCTACCTGTGATGCGATTAAAACCCCTTTCGCACCATTGTCAAATTTTAACATTACGGCGCCGTCGTCATCCATTACCCGACCCTCCACTAAAGTATTTAGTTCCGCACAGACATCGGTAATTTTTGCACCTGTTATGTATTCAGATAAATGTGCAGCATGGGTTCCTATATCACCCATCACCGAACTTTTTCCAGCTTTTTTAGGATCTGTTCTCCAAGCAGCTTGCGCGTTTCCTTCTCTTTCCGAAAGTCTACTTAACCAACCTTGCGGATATTCCACCCATACTTTACGAATCTTTCCCAACTTGCCATCGGCAATCATTGCCTTGGCTTGTTTCACCATGGGGTAACCAGCATAGGTATGTGTTAAACATAGGGTTAAACCTGTTTCGTCTAATTTCATTTTAAGTTGCTTTGCTTCGTCTAATGAAAAAGTAATTGGCTTTTCTATGACTACATGAAAGCCATGATCCAAAGCCATCATAGCAGGCGCAAAATGAGCAAAGTTGGGCGTTACAATGGTTACAAAATCCATCCGCTCATTCGCAGGAAGTGCGGCTTCTGCTTTAATCATTTCCTCATACGTAAGGTAGGTTCTGGATTCGGGTAGGAACAATGCTTTACCTGAGGCCACTGCAATTTCAGGGTTAATACTTAATGCTCCACATGCGAGTTCTACTAATCCATCCATGTTGGCCGCTAAGCGGTGAATGGCTCCAATAAAGGCATCTTGACCACCACCCACCATGCCCATACGTAATTTTCTATTCATCTTTTTATAAATTTTTAAGCGCTGAAATCGTTTATATTGTGTCATAATAACACTTTCAAAATAACACAATAGCAATTTCCCTCTATTTTCTCAAAAAACCCCGTTTTTTCATCAAAAATATTTTAAAAGATTACAAATAAAATTTACATTTATCTAATCATTGCTGCTTAATAAACCAACCATTTATTGCTATGCCTTCAAATGTAAATAGAAGAAATTTAATCAAACAAGTTTTATCGGGCTCCGCTGCGTTAGCCGCGGGTGTAGTCATCCCCGGATCGGTATTGGCATCAGTGGAAAAATCAACCAGTAATACAATTGCTCAAAATTTAAAAGGGAATATTAATCATTCGGTTTGTAGATGGTGTTATAACGATATGCCATTAGAAGATTTGTGTAAAGTGGTTAAAAAAATTGGGTTTGCTGCCATTGATTTATTAAAGCCAAACGAATGGCCTACCGCTAAAAAATATGGATTGGATTGTTCCATGTGTTATACTGCAGGAGAAACAAGTTTGACAAAGGGTTGGAATGATTTAAAAAACCATAATTGGTTAATTAAAGATTATTTAGAAGGCATTCAGTTGGTTGCGGATGCGGGGTATAAAAACTTAATTTGCTTTGCTGGCAATCGGAACGGAATGGATGATGAAACAGGAATGCAAAACTGTGTGACTGGTTTAAAACAAATCATGCCTTTGGCCGAAAAATTAGGCGTTACTATTCAAATAGAATTATTTAATTCAAGAATTGATCACAAAGATTACATGGGTGATAAATCTGCCTGGGGTATTGAACTTTGCAAAAGATTAGGTTCTCCTAATTTTAAAATTCTTTTTGATATTTATCATATGCAAATAGACGAAGGGGATATTATTCGTTCTATTCAAGACAATCATCAATACTTTGGGCACTACCATACCGCAGGCGTTCCCGGCAGACACGAAATTGATGAGCGCCAAGAATTATATTATCCGGCAATTATGCGCGCGATAGTTGCAACAGGGTATAAAGGTTATGTAGCACAGGAATTTATGCCAGCAGACAAGGATCATATTGCTTCATTAAAAACAGCAATTAAAATTTGCGATGTATAAAAGATATTAAAATTTTCAAAAATAATTTCACACAAATATAAAATTTAATAAAAATGGCGGGACAACAGTATGATGCAATCGTGGTGGGTTCTGGAATTAGCGGTGGATGGGCTGCTAAAGAACTTACAGAAAAAGGATTAAAAGTATTGATGCTTGAGCGGGGTAGAAATATTGAGCATATCAAAGACTATGTAAATGCAAATAAAGAATCCTGGGATTTTCCTCACCATGGTGGCAGAACCCAACAAATGATTCAGGACTATCCAGTTTTAAAAAGAGATTATCCTTTAAATGAAACCAATTTGGATTTTTGGTGCGTTGACAAAGATCATCCTTATGTTGAAACTAAACGTTTTGACTGGTTTAGAGGGTATCATGTGGGAGGCCGTTCTCTAATGTGGGGTCGTCAAAGTTATCGTTGGTCTGATTTGGATTTTGAAGCCAATGCGAAAGATGGTTATGGTGTGGATTGGCCGGTTCGGTATAAAGAAATTGCACCATGGTATGATTATGTAGAAAAGTTTGCTGGTATTTCTGGTAACCGGGATGGTATAGATGTATTACCTGATGGTCAATTTTTACCTCCAATGGATTTAACCTGCGTAGAAAAAGACGTTGCAGCTAGACTTCAAAAAATATACAATGGATCACGTCATTTAATTATTGGTCGTACGGCAAATATCACCGTGCCTCATGGTGGCCGTCCAGGTTGTCAGTTCAGAAATAAATGCTGGTTGGGTTGTCCTTTTGGTGGATACTTTAGTACACAATCATCTACTTTACCAGCGGCGATGGCAACGGGTAAATTAACATTAAGACCTTTTAGTATTGTTACTGAAATTAAATATGATAAAGATAAAAAGCGTGCAACAGGTGTTATTGTATTAGATGCGGAAACGAATAAAACAATTGAATACAGCGCTAAAATTATTTTTGTAAATGCATCTACTTTAAATAGTACTTGGTTATTAATGAACTCTGCTACGGATGTTTGGGAAGGTGGATTAGGAAGCAGCTCCGATGCTTTGGGTAAAAATTTAATGGACCACCATTTAGGTATTGGCGCTGGTGGTGTAGTAGAAGGATATGATGATCAATATACTTTTGGACGTCGTGCCAATGGATTTTATATTCCAAGATACCGAAACGTAGGTGACGATAAACGTGATTATGTACGTGGATTTGGTTACCAAGGTGGTGGCACAAGACAAGGATGGCAACATGAGGTGGCTGAATTTAGTATTGGTGGCCAATTTAAAGATGCCATGACGGAACCAGGCGTTTGGACCCTTGGTATGGGAGGTTTTGGTGAAATGTTACCAGATCCAACCAATAAAGTCACCTTAGATAAAAATGTAAAAGATAAGTGGGGCTTAAATGTCTTAAACATTGATTGTGAGTTAAAAGACAACGAACTTAAAATGCGTAAAGACATTATTGCCGATGCACAAGAAATGTTAGAGAAAGCAGGCGTTAAAAATGTTTCAGCACGTGATGGAGATGGTACACCAGGTCGTGGAATTCATGAAATGGGAACAGCACGTATGGGTAGAGATCCTAAAACTTCGGTATTAAATGGTAATAACCAAGTTTGGGATGCGCCCAATGTATTTGTTACCGATGGTGCCTTTATGACAAGTGCTTCTTGTGTAAACCCTTCATTAACGTATATGGCATTTACTGCGCGCGCTGCTGAATTTGCGGTGAATGAATTGAAAAAAGGAAACCTATAATTTTAATAAATTTTTTAAATAATATTTTATGATCAATAGAAGAGAAGCCTTATCAAGAGTTGCTATCATAATGGGTGGAACCATTTTAGGCGCAGATGCTTTTGCGTCGGGCATAAGAATTAGTACTACTAATATTGCACTGACAAAGATGGACATCGCATTTTTAAATGAAGTGGCCGAAACCATTTTACCTAAAACTAAAACACCTGGTGCAAAAGAAGCGAATGTAGGAGCGTTTATGCAAATAATGGTGAATGATTGTTATGAAACAAAAGACCAAGCTATTTTTATGGAGGGTATTAAAAAATTAGACGAAGCTTCAAAAAAGATGAATGGTAAATCATTTATGTTGTCAACGCCTGCACAACGTACTAGTTTATTGGTAGCCTTAGATAAAGAAGCGAAGGAATATCAAAAAACGAAGAAGTGGGAGGAGCCTAAGCACTATTTTAGTATGATGAAAGAATTAACCTTAACAGGCTTCTTTTCATCGGAAGTAGGTGCGACCAAAGCTTTACGCCATGTAGCGGTCCCAGGTAAATTTATTGGTTCTTATCCTTATAAGAAAGGAGATAAGGCTTGGGCCACTAGCTAATAGTTAACGTATCAAAAAAAGCGAGTGCTTTTATAAGTCACTCGCTTTTTTATTAAAATATGGTTTTTAAAAAATGTAATTATGAATAATTCAAGAAGAGACTTTTTACGCAATGCTGGTTTAGCAGGTTTGGCATTATCCATGCCCTTTAAAAATGAGTTGATGGCAATGGGCGGCACTGGTAAACCATTTGGACTTCAATTGTGGTCCGTAAAGCAGGCATTATACAAAGACACAATGGGTGTTTTAAAACAAATAGCTGCGAATGGTTATAAAAAAATTGAAGGGTTTGAGGGGGATAAAGGATTGTTTTGGGGCATGAAAAATACTGAATTAAAAAAAGTAATGGATGATTTAGGAATGAATTTTGTTTCCTCTCATTGTGAAATTTCTAAAGACTTTGAAACTAAAGCTGCTCAAGCTGGTGAAATTGGAATGAAGTATTTAATCTGTCCACATAAAGGAGCACAACCTAGTATTGATCATTACAAAAAATTTGCAGACGAGTTTAATGCCTGTGGAGAAATTGCGAAAAAATATGGCATTCGTTTTGCGTATCATAATCATGACTATTCCTTTGTTCCAATGAATGGTATTGTTCCACAGGATGTTATGATGCAAAATACGGATCCTAAAATTGTTGATTTTGAAATGGATTTGTATTGGACAAAGGTAGCGCGCGTGGATCCATTGGCCTATATGGATAAATTCCCAAATCGTTTCAAATTAGTACATGTTAAAGATTTGATTAAAGTGGACAATGCAGAAGGACATGAATCATGTGTTATTGGCAAAGGAACGATTGATTATAAAACGTTATTACCAGAAGTTGCTAAGCGTGGTGTAAAGCATATGATTGTAGAACAAGAAGCTTATACCGGAAGCAATGAATTGGATGCTGCTGCAGATGATGCGGCATATGTGAAGACTTTAAAATGGTAATTTAATATTGAGTAAATATATAATTTTCGCCTCTCACTGCGCAATGCTCGAATGTTCGACTCAAATTAGTATTTACTCAATATTATTTTCCAATAACTTGTATTAAATCGGTTGTTTTAATAATGGTAATTAATGCGTTATGTAATGCTTCTAAATCTTGCACGCTATTAAATGCATTAATGGAGTAACGCATGTAAATGTCTTCTCCTTGGCGCATGATGGGGATTTCGATATTAAACTCCTTAAACAACTTCCTTTGTAATACTTCTGGTTCCTTGGTGTGAATGGGAATGCTAATCATTTGCCCAATCCACTCATTGGTTAAAGGACTAATGGGTTGAGTACCTAGTAATTCATAAAATAATGGGGCATTGGCTAGTACCATTTCATGACATTCCTTCGCAACCGCCGGCCAGTTATTATCCTGCATAAAAATAATGCCCATGGTCACTGCTAAAAAGGCCGAAAAGTCTCTGGTACCAATCATTTGATGGTAGTCTAAAAATTGAGAATCCGAAGGTTTAGCAGCTTTATACCCCCAGCTTACCACTAGCGGTTCACATAAATGCTGAACACTTTTATGTGCATATAAAAAGCTCGCTCCTTTTGGGGCCAT
>CAIOYQ010000077.1 GCA_903862505.1 uncultured Bacteroidota bacterium | reverse complement strand
TATTGCGCGCCGCCACTACTACATTATATCCTTTTGCTAAGGCTTCCACTGCTAAATATCGACCAAACCCGGTTGAGCAACCTGTTATAAACCACACTTTTTGCATAAAAATTATATTTAAAAAAGATACTAAAGGTAGGCGCAAATTGAAGAATAAGCAAATGTAAAACATATATAAAAAAAGCGCCCCCTTTTGCAAGGAGGCGCTGATATAATTTAAACTAAACTTATTTAAGATCTATTTTTCAATATTCATAACATTAATAAGCATCATAGATTTTTTCAAATCTCTATAAGATCTCAATGTCTCATATTCTGCTTGCTCCTGAGTCGTAAATTTAACATCATTGGCATTGGCACCTGTTGTGTATTGATCAATATTCTTGTAGATATGAGAAATGGTGTTTGTAAAATCAACGCCTCCAATGCCTACTACACTCGTTAAGTAAAATTCATCTTTTCTATTTTTATCAATCATATTTTGGTGCCATTTATTACTGAATTTTATTTCAGCTTTTTCGTAATTGTCATTTTTTGAATTGATGAAAATTAGATTCAAAATAGTACTGCCAGGAACCACTTTACTTTCGTTATCTTTCAACCCTAATTCTACTTTAAGGATGACTTGTTTAACCATGGTCCTAGATTTGGTAGTATTGTTTACCATTACAATATAATCTTCGGGATACTTTGTTTTAAATTCATCCAATGCTATACTTTTCCCTATACCTAATGCGTCGGCATAATTATTATAAGCTGTAGATACAATATAATCATAGTTTACATTAGCACCTGGAAGTACTTTCCAAATTCTGTGCATGTTAATTACGCCGGCCTTAATAAGTTCCTTATGATAGTTCACCCAAGATTTTTCTAACTTTTCATAATCTTGTCCTGGAAGTTCTTTCATAAACTCATACTTCAAATAAGTTTGTGCATTTAAAGAAACAATAGCAAATAATACTACTAATGTTAACATTATTTTTTTCATGTGGATTATTTTTTAGGTGCATTCGCTGCATTGATAAGTCCAGTTACATCAAAATATTCATCAACATCGATCAATTTATGATCCTTATTAAATAGCATTACGCAATAATATTTATGTTCAATCTTAGCACCATTTAAAGCACCGTCATCTGTCCATCTTACATAAGCTCTAACGTTTCCATCAGGTTTAAATGTAACAGTATCTACACCAGGCAACAACATAATGTCATTAGGTTTGATATTGTTAAACAAAGTATGGAAACCTTCAAGTCTTTTTCTTAATTCTGCTTTTCCTACAACAGCCTCATTGCCATATTGTGGTCCATGTGCTTTAATGGAGTCTGAGTTGAATGTATCCCAAGCATTCATATCTTTTTTGGCAAAAGCTTCAAAAATAGAAGTTGCTACTTTTGAATTTTCTTTGAAGTTGGCCATTGCTGCATCGTCTGCACTAGCAGCCTCTTTGTTTTCAGCAGGTGCTGAACAAGCGAATAATACAGTAGCCATAATAAATGGCATGAAGATTTTTTTCATATAGATTATTTTTTAGTTACGAAAAGATAGTAAAAATCCTTAGTTCATATTCTAAATTTCATGAAAATTTGTTCCGTTTTGTGTTTTGGGAACATTTTAGATTCAATTTTGAACTTTTTAGGCATAAAAAGCCCCCAGTGTTTTAAACTAGGGGCCATTTTCTAATCTGTAAAAATCTTATTTGTTAGATATAATCTTCAGGTAAGAGATGGTTTTTAAGGTGATACTAAATAGTTCTTTAATAAATCCATAGAATAACGGAATAAAATAAACGAAAATCAGTGTACCAAAAAATACCATAAATCCACCAAAATAGGTCTGTGAAGCTGCAAAAATTGCAACTAGCACTCCAATTGGATAAGATAAGGCAATAACAGCATCAAAAAGGTCAATGGTCCAAACATACAAAGGAAACTCCCCTTGTAATAAACTTTCATTTGAATTTTCATTTTCGTGATTAGAAAGGTTTCTTAGCGTATTCATATATATACGAACAGGCATAATAAAGGGTTTTACAATCAATAGCATTAAAATTCTAAGTAGAATTTTTCCAAAATCAAGGTTTTCATTTTCCATAAGGTTGGGTTTTGTTTGACTAAATATAGTAAAATGATTTAATATTATAAACATTTTTTATATTTAATTATCTACCTAATTAAGTTAAAATTTGTGCTACCAAATAAGGCTACCCTTTCGAGTAGCCTTATAATTAATTATATAATGTATAGCTTTTATTTCTTCGCCTTCCTTGGCAACTTCTCGTCTCTTTGCGCCGTGTTGTATGCAAATGCTGCAACAATAGTAGCAATTTGCTTTAAATCATCCTCACTTAAGTGCTCATACACATCCATATTGCTATGGTGGGTTCTTGTATCATACTCAATTGGATCTTGGATAAATTGGAAACCTGGTAAGCCTACTCCATCAAAGGATTGATGATCCGTACCACCAGTATTACTAATCGTAACCGTTTTTGCACCTAAATCGTTAAATGGCGCTAACCAACTTTTAAAGATAGGGCCACATTGCTCATTACCCTGTAAGTAGATACCACGCACTTTACCAGTACCATTGTCAATATTAAAATACCCTGCAAATTTTTCGTGTGCTGCATTAGGCGTATTGGTCGTTGGATCTATAAAAGTTTTTTTCACATATCCTCTTGAACCCAATAAACCTTGTTCTTCTGCACTCCATAATCCAATGCGAATGGTTCGCTTTGGTTGTGCACCCGTAGCTTTTAAAATTCTCATTACTTCCATCATCACCGAACTTCCTGCTGCATTATCTGTGGCACCTGTTCCTGCCTGCCATGAATCCAGGTGAGCACCAATCATCACTACTTCGTCTTTTAAAGTAGGATCCGTTCCAGGGATTTCTGCAATTACATTATATCCTTGTAAATCCTTGGTTTGAAATTTAGTTTTTACTTCGGCTTCCATGTTCACTTCAGTGCCAGACTTCGCTAATCTTAAAATAGTATTGTAATCCTCTATACCCATAGCCATGTCTAGGAAATTTTCAGCATCTGCTGCTTTGTAACTTCCTCCCCCTTGAGAAAAAATAGTTCCATCATGATTTCTTGGCGCAGATGTTAACATACCCACAGCCCCTTCTTCTTTTGCCATTTCTTTTAAAATGCTTAATGCGCGGGCACCACCTGACCTAGACATTTGCTCACGCATTCTTCTTTGTTGTGCGGTGTCAATTGGTCTTGAAGGTTGCATTGTTGCTGCTGCCATTTTTTCTAATTCCTCGTCGGTATAACGAACCGCATCTGCTTTAAAACTTTGTTTATAAGGAGTTGCTTGATCAATGATAATTAACTTGCCTTTTAATTGTCCTTTATAACTTACAACGGTGGCAGAATCTTTTGCATCCACAACAATGACACCCGCTTTTTTTAAGCCCTTTGTTCCTGCAGTCCATGTTTTAGGCCATGCTAATAATGGTTTATAATAAGGAGCCGTAATGGCTAAATACATTTTCTCTAAATCCCAACCTTTCCCAAATTCACCCCATGCTTCTAATCTTGAATTTTCTACACCCCATCCACTTAAAGTTTCTTTTGCATAATTCGCAGCGCGCATATACCCTTCTGAATTGGCTAGCCTACTGCCGTTTTTATCCGTTAAATTAAATGCAATGTCCATTACTTTAGAATGCTGCAAACCTTCTTCTCTTATTTTTTGCATCATGGAAGCATCTACTTCTTGTGCAAAATTGATTGTCGGAATTGCCAACAAAGCAATAATTCCCAGCCCTATCATTTTTTTCATAGCGTAATTTTGAGATGATTAATAAATCAATTTATGGAAAATGGCTCAAAAACAATCAACAGTTATTTAAACGGCTATGATTTATCCCTTAAATGAAGGGGATATACACATATCATTCACAATGTGAATCAGCTCATCATATTCAACGCTCATAAGTGCCAATTAGGTAAGAAAAATAAGTTTTCTTTTTACACATCTGATGTAAAAGGAAACTTTATCATTAACATTCAAGGTGTTAACAAAGAGGGTGCAATTCTTAACCAGTATATCCCCTTCTCTGTTCAATAATTAAGCAGTATTTGGTATCTTAGTGGCTTATAACCACTATATGCATAAAAGACAATTTTTAAAGAACTTAATGCTCACAAGTATTGGTGCTCCATTGGGAATTGCTGGTTTGGCAAAGTCCTTTGAGAAAAAGGCACATCTTAGTCCTTTAGCATTGGCAAGCGATGATGCTTTTTGGGATGAAATAAGAAAGCAGTATTTATTAAAGCCTGATTATATAAATTTAGAAAACGGATATTATAATTTTCTACCGCAGCCCTTGCTTAATAAATATATTGACCATATTAAGGAAGTAAACTATCAGGGCTCTTATTATATGAGAACGGTGCAGTTTGAAAATAAAAAAAATATTACTACCAAGCTGGCGAAAGTAGCAGGCTGTTCCCCAGACCAAATAATAATTACACGCAATACTACCGAATCCTTAGACATGGTAATTGGTGGCCTAGATTGGAAAGCGGGCGACGAAGCCATTATGGCCTTACAGGACTATGGCGCTATGTTAGAAATGTTTGATCAAATTAAAAATAGATATGGTGTAGTGAATGTAATGTTGTCTGTACCTAATCATCCTAAAAACGATCAAGAAATAATTGACTTATATAAAAATGCAATTACCCCAAAAACCAAGGCAATATTAGTAAGTCATATGATTAATATTACGGGGCAAATATTACCTATTAAGGAAATTTGTACCATGGCACATGAGAAAGGTGTTCAAGTGATTGTAGATGGTGCACATGCATTTGCTCATATTAAATATAGTATACAGGATTTAGGTTGTGATTATTATGCAGCTTCCTTACACAAATGGTTAAGTGTGCCTTTGGGTGCAGGCCTTTTATATGTTCAAAAAGACAATATCAAAAAAGTGTGGCCTTTACTTGCAGATAGTGAAAAAGACCCCAATAAAATCAATAGGCTCAACCACACTGGCACACATCCGGTGCATACCGATCTTACCATTAGTGACTCCATTGACTATTATGAAATAATTGGGGTAGAGAGAAAAGAAGCACGCTTACGTTATTTGCAAAATTACTGGACCGAAAAAGTAAGAAATTTACCTCGAGTTGTGTTAAATACTCCCGCTGCAGCCAACAGAAGTTGTGCTATTGCAAATATTGGAATAGAAGGCATTGAACCAGGCGAATTAGCAAAAAGATTACTAAAAGAACACAATGTATTTACGGTGGCCATTGATTACGCTAATGTTCAAGGTTGTCGTATTTGTCCAAATGTTTATACCACTACACAAGAATTAGATAGCTTTGTTTTAGCTATTAAAAAACTATCCAATAATGCCTAGTAAAAGAATAACCGAATCCGACTCTTTATATCAAGACATTGAAAAAATGTCTACTACTGAGATTTTAAATAATATTAACCAAGAGGATCAAAAAGTGGCACTTGCCATTAAAGAAATCATTCCAGCCATTGAAAAATTAGTGGAC
This sequence comes from uncultured Bacteroidota bacterium, assembly GCA_903862505.1. Taxonomy (GTDB): domain Bacteria; phylum Bacteroidota; class Bacteroidia; order Chitinophagales; family Chitinophagaceae; genus Sediminibacterium. The sequence goes on along the minus strand of CAIOYQ010000077.1, from coordinate 8,860 downwards.
TGTGTAGCCGATAAACTTAAACATGGCGGAAGATTATTTTATATAGGCGCAGGCACGAGTGGGCGTTTAGCATTAGTGGATGCAAGTGAATGCCCTCCTACTTATGGTGTACCCCAGGATATGGTGATTGGTATTATTGCAGGGGGCCAACAAGCCATGTTTAAAGCAGTAGAAAACGCCGAAGATGATACGCATCAAGCATGGAAGGATTTGTCTGCCTATAAAATCACGTCACTGGATTTTGTGGTAGGTGTTGCCGCTAGTGGCACTACTCCATATGTAATAGAAGGTCTTAAAGCTTGTCAAACCGAAGGCATTCAAACAGGAAGTATTGCTTGTAATTTTAATAGTCCCGTTTCACAATATGCCAACTTCCCTATCGAAGTTGAATTGGGTCCTGAATTTATAACAGGCTCTACTAGAATGAAAAGTGGTACTGCTCAAAAATTAATCCTGAATATGATTTCTACAACTGCCATGATCAAGTTGGATCGCATTAAAGGAAATAAAATGGTGAACATGCAGTTAACCAACCATAAACTGGTAGAAAGAGGTATTCAAATGATTATGGATGAATTAAAAACCATAAACAAAGAACGCGCTGCTGAATTGTTAACCAAACATGGCTCGGTTAAATTAGCTATTGAACACGCAAAAGATTAAACCAATTTTATCTAATTTTTAAGGAGGGCTAAAGCTTAATTAGGAAAACTTATCTTACCCATGGTCACGGGTAGCTTAGTAGCATTATTCCCGGCTAACATGGGCGCACCAGCAACTGCCTCATTAGCTAGTACTGCAAATAATAGGGCTTCTTTTGCATCGGGCGGTATGCCCATTTTTTCAGAAGACTCAATTTGTATTGTAGGCATTAACTTTTTTAGATGTTGCATGATCACAGGATTGTGCATGCCTCCCCCACTTGTATATAGGGTGAAGTTTTCATTAGCTGGCACCCATTTATGTATCGCATCCACAATAGTTGTTGCAGTAAATAACGCGAGTGTTGCCATGATGTCTGGTACTTTCATTTGAGTAAGTCCAGTGGCTAGTAAAGCTTTTTCTACAAATGCGATATTGAATAATTCAGGGCCAATGGTCTTAGGAATTTCCAACGCAAAGAAAGCTTCTTCCAAAAGTTTATTCAACAATACAGAGTTTATGTTTCCTTCTTGTGCAATGGCTCCATCCTTATCATAAGGCTTTTGATAATGCTTCCGCATATAGGCATCCATCATGGTATTACCTGGACCCGTATCCGTAGAACAAACCTCATTTAATTTTGCATTGGCAGGTAAATACGTATAATTAGCAATACCTCCAATATTTAACAACAGTCTGTTTTCAATTGCATCTGCACAAAGTAAATAATCACCAAATAAAGCCAATGGTGCACCTTCTCCACCTGCAGCAATATGCTTTTGTCTAAAATCACTTATGGTGATAATGCCTGTTTTTACTGCTATATGATCTCCGTCACCAATTTGTAAAGTTGCATTTTCAAATTCATCATGGGGGTGCAAGGACTTGGGTGCATGATAAATAGTTTGACCATGACTTGCAATTAAATCAATATCCGTAATGGGTATATTCCAAGTATGCAATGTTTCATTTACCATTTTTGCATACTGTGTTGCAATCCATGCATTTAATAAGGTTAGTTTTTCTAGGGCAACCGTTTCTTTTGAAAAAACACTTAAAATTTGTTCCTTCATATTGTTGTCATATACAACGGTAGCAAATTGTAATAATTGTACCTTGGTGTTAAGTCCCCCACCTGTTATTTCACATAATGCAATGTCCAATCCATCCATAGAAGTGCCACTCATTAATCCCAGTATTTTTCTACTTGGCTTATTGGCAATTTGATAAAGCTGGTGAATATTAGGATGCATAAAGAGAGACCTTATTTCAGATTAAAGGTACAAAATAGCATGGTATCAACAGCAAACCATCAATTTTCCACAACCCGCCAATACGCTTCTATTTCAAGGGCTTATGACGTAACTTTGCCCTATAAATAACAGCGCTATGCTTAAAGTTGGTGTGTTTGGTGTGGGACACTTGGGTAAATACCATTTAAATAACTGGATAGAAATACCCGAGGTTCAAGTAGTAGGTTTTTTTGACCCTAGCAACGACAATGCCAAAGCCGTGGAAGAAAAGTATGGTATCCCTCGTTTTATGGACGAAGAAGCCTTAATGGCAGCATCAGATATTATAGATGTAATCACCCCCACTCATTTGCATTTCCCGGTATGTGAAATGGCTATTAAAATGGGGAAACATGTTTTTGTAGAAAAACCAATGGCCAATACCATTGAAGAAGGAAAGGCTATTGTAGAAATGGTAAAAGAAGCCAATGTGAAATTACAAGTAGGTCATGTTGAAAGATTTAATCCTGCATATACTTCCTTAAAAGCTGCTTCCTTAAACCCATTATTTATTGAAGTACATCGTTTAGCACAGTTTAATCCAAGAGGGACCGAAGTAAGTGTTATTTTTGATTTAATGATTCATGATATTGATATTATTTTAAGCATTGTAAAAAGTGATGTTAAAAATATTTCAGCGAGTGGTGTCGCTGTTTTAACAGACACCCCCGATATTGCCAATGTCCGTATTGAATTTAATAATGGATGTGTAGCGAATTTAACGAGTAGTAGAATTAGCATGAAAAAAATGCGCAAGTTTCGTTTGTTCCAAAAAGATGCTTACATAGGTATTGACTTTTTAGAAAAGACCACTGAAATTATTAAATTGAAAGCACCAGATGATGACGATTCTTTTTCTTTTGATATTGAAACACACCAAGGTAAAAAAACCATTTCTATTTCAACCCCAATCATTGAAGAGGGCAATGCGATTAAAGCAGAATTAACCAGCTTTGTACATTCCATTATGCATGACGAAACCCCTGTAGTAAGTGAAATTGACGGCTACCTTGCTATTGAAGTGGCGCATAAAATATTAGAGAAAATAAATAAAAGTACATCTGTATTAAGGCAAGCCGAAGAGGAAGCTCCTAAGCCTCCAAAAGAAGACGGTTCAGAATATGCTTTAAACTTTGACGAAGAGGACTAATCCCTACTAAGCAAATCTTTTTGCAAGAATATGTGTTGCAATGGCTAAGTCCAGGGGTCTTGTGATTTTGATATTTTCAAATTCACCATCCACCAAGTATATCGGTTTACCACTCGCTTCTACCACATTGGCTTCATCCGTAAAGTTGGGCTCAAAAGCTTGATTAAACGCAGTTAATAAGATATCTGACTGAAAGGTTTGAGGCGTTTGAATAAGCATCACATTTTCTCTATCAAACACTTCATTTTTATCTCCTTTTAATAACCTTACCGTGTCCGTTGAACTTACCGCCGGAATAGCTGAACCTTTTTCTAAAGCCTGCTGGTAACATCTTTGTATTAATGCAGGCGTTAATAAGCATCTTACTGCATCATGAACAAATACAATGGCTGATTCGGTTACTTGATCCAACCCATTTTTTACGGATTGAAAGCGAGTATCTCCACCAGCAACAAAAACAATATTTTTAGTAAACCCATTTTTAGCTAATAAATCCTTCCCTTCTTGTATATAATCTTCTGGCAATACCACTACTAATTGTATGTCAGAAAAAGCTGCCGCAAACTGATCAATGGTATGTAATAAAATAGGCTTGCCCTGAATTTCTAAAAATTGCTTTGGCACTACCAATCCCATTCTTTGTCCCGTGCCACCTGCTACAATGATGGCTATCTTTTTTGAATACATATATATTGTTTGTCGCTTATAATGAATCTAATAAAAATGAATGCAGTTTTTTAAACAAAAAATAATGCGCAATTATTTTACCAGTAGCTGCTTCACTTCCTCCATTAAACTGTGCTTACTAATGGGTGCAGTGCCTACTAATTCACAAACCAATCCACCTGCAATGTTCGCCAACTCTGCGGCTAAATCCATATTTTTTGTACTTGCATAGGTTAAACTCGCAACGGCAATGACTGTATCACCCGCACCACTTACATCTGCAATATTACGAATATGGGTAGGTATTAATTTATGGCCTTCTGCCCCGCCATAATACACACCATGTTCGGATAAAGTGATAAATGAAATTTGATGTTGTAAATGATTGCGTAAGGCAGTGTCTACATTTGTCAACTGTTCAACATTAACAGTGGGGATTTCTATTTTCAATCCTTCTTTTACTTCTTTCAAATTGGGTTTAAAGATGGTACATCCCTTAAATGTTAAAAAGTTTTTTTGTTTGGGATCCACCGAGGTAGGGATACCTTTAAGATTACAATATTCTATCACCCCTTTAATTACCTTTTCGTTTAAAACCCCTTTATTGTAATCTTCTAAAATAATTAAGGAAGGTTTTTCCGTATCCACATAAGCATAAAAATTTTCAAGTAACTTTTTCGTTTCTGCTTCATTAATGTCATTGGTGTGCTCATGGTCCAAACGCATCATTTGTTGATTACGTCCCATAATGCGCACTTTATTAGTAGTTACACGTGTTTCACTTTCATGTATATAGTTTGTATTAATACCTGATTGTTTTAAAAGCGTATTCAACTCCTTGCCTTCTGCATCTTTACCAATCACCGCAAACAAAGCAGTAGGTGCTCCCAGCGCACATAAATTTAATGCTACATTGGCTGCTCCACCTACCCGCGTTTCTTTTCTTTGTAACGAAACAATAGGCACTGGTGCTTCTGGTGATATTCGATCCACTGAACCCCACCAATAGGTATCTAACATGATATCACCTACCACACCAATTTTTGTGTGGTTAAATGATCCAAATAAGGCCTCAAATGCTTGTTGATCCATCATAACTAAGCGGCTGTTTTTTGATTACGCAATGCGATATAATACAAAGGTATACCAATGAGGGTAATTATTAAGCCTGGCCAAGTAAAATTAGGCTTGTAAATGATTAATAATACACAAAAGCAGGTTCCCATCAATATGTAAATGGCTGGCAAAATAGGATAGCCAAACGCCTTGTAAGGACGCTCCATTTCTGGACGCTTTTTACGTAAAATGAATATGCCAATAATGGTTAAAATATAAAAGATAACCACAATGAAAGATACCATATCTAATAAGTCGCCATATTTTCCACTTAAGCACAATAAGCCCGCCACAATACATTGTGCCCATAATGCCCAAGCAGGTACAGCATTCTTATTTAAAGTACCCGCTTTTTTAAAGAATAATCCATCCTGCGCCATAGTATAATATACTCTTGCCCCTGCAAGTATTAAACCATTATTACAACCAAAAGTAGAAATCATAATCATCACCGCAATTACATAAGTGCCAATATTTCCAAAAATAATATTAGATGCTACAACCGCTACTCTATCGGAGGGTGCATTCGCAATTTCATTCAAAGGAAGTACACTTAAGTACATAAGGTTAGCAGCAATATAAATTACGGTTACAATTAAAGTCCCTAAAAATAAACTCAATCCAATATTACGCTTCGGATTTTTTATTTCGCCTGCAATAAAAGTGACATTGTTCCAAGCATCACTACTAAATATGGAACCTACCATACTTGCTGCAATGGCCCCTAATATAGCGACCCCAAATATGGGTGTAGTGCCTCCATCGGCAGCGATCTGTTTCATAGACCATGCATCCTGCCAATTCGCATTCCATATACTTGCTTTAGAAGCCAACAAAAATCCAAACCCTATTAAGCCAAACAGTGATAGCAATTTAGTAACCGTAAAAGTGGTTTGAATAAGTTTGCCACCCTGTACCCCCTTGGTATTGATAAAGGTTAGTAAAACAATGATTGCAATAGAAACCATTTGCGCTGGATATACTTTTAAAAATCCCAATTGGAATAAAATATTTGCATCATTCATTTCTAATCCTGGAAAAAAATATCCGGCAAATTTACTAAAGGCGACTCCTACTGCTGCAATGGTTCCTGTTTGAATAACGGAGAAAAAACTCCATCCATATAAAAAACCTAATAAAGGGTTATAAGATTCTTTTAAATATACATACTGTCCTCCTGCTTTTGGGAACATAGCACTTAACTCACCATAACTTAACGCAGCTGTCAATGTCATAAAGCCAGTGATCAACCAAACCATTACCAACCAACCTGCCGAACCCACATTTCTCATAATATCGGCACTCACAATAAAGATCCCCGAACCAATCATGCTTCCCGCCACAATCATGGTTGCATCAAAAGCACCTAAACTGGGTTTAAATCCGTTATTTTCAGTTGTTGACATATTTGTTTGTATTGTTTATAGAAATAGTAAGATAAAAAAAATCCCGTGATTAAACGGGATTTTTAAATGCTATTTTTTATTCTTGTACGCCTCGTTCAATCCCTTGATGATATCGGCTGTAATATCATTCGCCGTATCCTTGTAATATATTAAATCTGGATTGTTAGAGATGATATAGGCAAACTTTTTGTCCTTATTGTAGGCTGCTAAATATTCCTCAATTTTCTTTTTCACTTCCTGCAAACGCTTATAGCTCTCTTCCTGCATCTCCGCTGCAAATTGTTGCTCCTTGGCTGCATAATTTTTTTCTGTTTTCACTAATTCTTGCTGACGATTGGAAACGTCCACCGGAGATAAACTTTGACCATACTTTTGAAGATCTTGGTATTTTGCAATATACTCATTTTTTAAAGCCGTCAAGGTGGTTGTATTTTGCTGATCCTTTGATTGCAAAGCCGCTTTTACTTCTTTAAAAAACTCATAATTATTTTGGATAGAATCTATTTCGAAATATGCAATTTGAGCATTGGCATTTTTTACGGATACCGCTGTTGATGGTGTACTTGCATTAGTAAAATGTAACACAAACAAAACGACAATAGCAGCTGCTAATATCCCATTAATAAGCGAAGTAGTTGATTTCATTGTATAAGATTAAGTGAAAAGAGATGTATTGTTTTTTCATTTTCAATACCCTATAAAAATAGGGAAAAAACTAAACCGCCCCCCAAAAAAAGTATAAAAAAAGCAGGAAATATTGCTACTTCCTGCTTTTTAACAATTTATACAAATATGTATTATTCTTCTTCGTCAAAGCTCATCGCTTCACGCGTTGTAGCCAACACTTCATATTCTTCCTTGCTTCCTACGATCAATTTCTCGAACTCTTTTTGACCGGTACCTGCAGGGATTAAATGACCTGTGATTACATTCTCTTTCAAGCCTAACATCATATCTACCTTGCCTTGAATTGCGGCTTGGCTTAATACTTTGGTAGTTTCTTGGAAGGACGCAGCTGAAATCCAGCTTTGTACACCCAATGAAGCCTTGGTAATACCTAATAAAACCGGACGTGCTGTAGCTGGTTTCGCATCGCGCACTTCAACTACTTTCTTGTCGTTACGTCTTAAGATAGAATTCTCTTCTCTTAATTCACGCACTGTTACAATTTGTCCTGCTTTTAATTTAGTACTTTCTCCAGCCTCTGTAACTACTTTCTTATCATATATTCTGTCATTCTCTTCGATAAAGTCAAAACGATCTTCTAAGTCCTCCTCTAAGAATTTGGTATCACCCGCATCCACGATTTCTACTTTCTTCATCATTTGACGAACAATAACTTCAACGTGCTTATCATTGATTTTCACACCTTGTAAACGGTACACCTCTTGGATCTCATTTACAACGTATTCTTGAACCGCGAATGGACCTCGGATTGATAAGATATCAGCTGGTGCAATTTGACCGTCAGATAAAGGACTACCTGCCTTAACGAAGTCACTATCTTGAACCAAGATTTGACGCGTTAATGGAACTAAGTATTTCTTCACCATTCCGTCCTTAGACTCCACAATGATTTCTCTATTACCACGCTTAATATTACCAAATGCTACGATACCATCAATCTCACAAACGATCGCAGGGTTACCTGGATTTCTTGCCTCGAATAATTCTGTAACACGTGGAAGACCTCCTGTGATATCCCTTAACTTACCTAATACTCTTGGAATTTTAACCAACACATGACCTGCTTTCACTTCCACACCTTCTTCGATAACAATGTGCGAACCTACTGGTAAGTTATAATGTTTGTTGTCTCTTCCACCTTCTAAGATAATAGTAGGGATTCTTGTTTTATCCTTAGATTCAATAACCACTTTTTCACGGTGACCTGTTTGCTCATCCGATTCATCACGGTAGGTAAATCCTTCGTTGATATTTTCAAACTTGATTTTACCATTTTGTTCAGCAACGATAACGTTGTTAAATGGATCCCAAGTACAAATCACATCTCCTTTCTTCACCTGAGCGCCGTCTTTAACTGCTAACAATGCACCATAAGGGACGTTATTCGTAATCATTAAACGATCATTCTTCACATCCATAATTCTAACTTCACCCGTACGACCAATAACTACTTTTACTTTGTTACCCTCGTTATTAATAGTATCTACTGTACGTAATCCGTCAAATTGAATGGTACCATCAAACTTAGCGTTTAAGCTAGATTCAACAGAAGAAGAACCCGCAACACCACCTACGTGGAAAGTACGTAATGTTAACTGTGTACCTGGCTCACCAATTGATTGTGCAGCGATAATACCTACTGCATCCCCTCTTTGTGTGATATATCCAGTAGCTAAGTTTCGTCCATAACAATTTACACAAACTCCACGCTTAGATTCACATGTTAATACTGAACGGATTTCAACCGTTTCAATACCCGCATCTTCAATAGCACGCGCTTCGTCAATAGTAATTTCTTCACCAGCAGTCACGATAATTTCGTTTGTGAATGGATTGATTACATCATGTAATGAAGTACGTCCTTCAATTCTATCTGCTAATGGTTCAATAATATCTTCGTT
>CAIOYQ010000076.1 GCA_903862505.1 uncultured Bacteroidota bacterium | reverse complement strand
GTAGCTAAGAAAGCAACAAAAAAAGTTGTAAAAAAAGCAGCTCCTAAAAAAGCAGCTAAGAAGACTACTAAAAAAGTAGTTGCTAAAAAACCAGTAGCAAAAAAGAAAGTAGCTAAGAAAGCAACAAAAAAAGTTGTAAAAAAAGCAGCTCCTAAAAAAGCAGCTAAGAAGACTACTAAGAAAGTGGTTGCTAAAAAACCAGTCGCTAAGAAAGTAGTGGCTAAGAAACCAACAGCTAAAAAAGCAGTAAAGAAAGCAACTCCTAAAAAAGCAGCTAAAAAAACTACTAAGAAAGTGGTTGCTAAAAAACCAGTCGCTAAGAAAGTAGTGGCTAAGAAACCAGCTACTAAAAAGAAAGTAGTGAAGAAAGTGGCTGCACCAGCGCCTGCTCCAGTAGCAGCTCCAGTGGTTGCAACACCTCAATCCCTTTTTAATGAGCCAACTACGAATAACAATCCAACAGCATAGTTAAAACAGCTTAAAATAAAATCCCGCCAATTAGAGCGGGATTTTTTATTTTTACACAAACCTATAAATATGCGTAAATTATTATTAGCAATTTTATTACTTCCATTTGCATTACATGCACAAACCAATAGCATTGCCGAAAAAACTAAAAATTTAGAATACCATAAAGGATACTTTAACTATTGGTGGGATGCGACAAATGGTAAAATATATTTAGCGATAGACAAACTAGAAACCCCGTTCTTGTATGTAAACTCATTACCTGCAGGGCTAGGATCCAATGAAATTGGGTTGGATAGAGGACAAATTGGGGGGTCTCGAATTGTTTATTTTCAACGTGTTGGGAAAAAAGTATTAATGACCCAGCCCAATTATAATTTTCGTGCAGTAACCAATGATCCTAGAGAACAAAAAGCAGTAAACGAGTCTTTTGCACAGTCCATCCTTTTTAGTTTTAATGTGGAGGCAGAGGCTGACAATACCATTTTAGTAGATGCGACTTCTTTTTTATTAAGAGATGCGCATGGGGTATCGGATAAAATTAGAAGAATGAAACAAGGCAGCTATACCCTAAACGAAGGTCGTTCTGCCATCTATACTGCCAATACCAAGAATTTTCCAAAGAATACGGAAATGGAAGCAACCCTTACTTTTGTAGGTGGCGCAGATGCTGGCCGATTGGTAAGTGCAGTAGCCCCTACCACAGAAGCAATTACGGTTAGAATGCACCACAGTTTCGTAGAATTACCAGACAGTAACTATCAAACAAGAAACTACGATATCAGAAGTGGATTCTTTGGAACAACTTATTATGATTACGGAAGTGATATAAGTGAGCCTATTGAAAAAATGATCATTAATAGACATCGATTACAAAAAAAGGATACCTCAGCTGCTGTCAGCGAAGCAGTAAAACCCATTGTATATTATTTAGACAATGGAACACCAGAACCCATTCGCTCTGCACTATTAGAAGGAGCTAGCTGGTGGAATCAAGCATTTGAAGCAGCAGGATATAAGAATGCATTTCAAGTAAAAATATTACCAGACAGTGCGGATCCAATGGATATTAGATACAATATGATTAATTGGGTACACCGTTCCACCCGAGGTTGGAGTTATGGAATGACCATTTCCGATCCAAGAACAGGAGAAATTATAAAAGGACAAGTAACACTTGGTTCGTTAAGAGTAAGACAAGATTATTTAATATTCACTTCTTTGCTATCCCCTTATATCAACGGTAAGCCAATAACCGATAAAATGAGGACTGCCGCTATACATAGATTAAGACAATTGGCAGCACATGAAGTTGGTCACACTTTAGGATTACAACATAATTATGCTTCAAGCTTTAATGATAGAGCCTCTGTAATGGACTACCCTCATCCTAATATTTTTGTAAATGAAAAAGGAGAAATAGATTTTACAAAAGTTTATACCAATGAAATTGGAGCCTGGGATAAGCGCGCTATCATGTATGGATACCAAGAATTCTCAAAAGGGATAGATCAAAATGCAGCATTAAATAAAATGCTTGAAGAAAATTCTAAGAATGGTTTATTATTTATAGCAGATGCAGACGCGCGCGCCGCTAGTAGTTTCCATCCCTATGCGCATTTATGGGACAATCAAGGGGATGCGGTGGCAGGTTTACAACAAACCTTACAAGTTCGCTCTAAAGCATTGTCTCAATTTGGAGAAGATGCCCTAAAGAATGGAACCCCACTCACAAAATTAGAAGACGTATTGGTGCCACTTTACAATTATCATCGTTATCAATTAGAAGCAGTGACTAAATTAATTGGAGGCATCAATTATAACTATAGTGTAAAAGGCGATCAAAATCAAATCAAGCCAACGATTATTCCAAATGCGATTCAGCTAAAAGCATTAGAGGCTGCAATGAACTGTTTGTCTGCAAAAACACTTACCATTCCTGAAAATATATTGGCTTTAATTCCTCCGCGTCCTCCCATGTATTATGGTGTGGGAGAATTATTTGACAAAAGAACCGGCATGAGCTTTGATGCCCTTAGTGCAGCAGAAGCATTGGCCGATTTTGAATTAGGATTTTTATTTAATATAGAAAGAGCCAACCGTTTAGTACAAAACAAAGCAAGAGCCAACACCATTGGATTTGATGATGTATTAGACGCCGTATTAAAAAACACTTGGTATGCTAAAAGTCCTTCTGGATTAGAAGCGGTAGTACATCGTCAAACGCAACAACAAGTACTTACTTGGTTATTAGGTGTTCACCAAGACACGGAAGCAAATTTTGAAGTAAAAGCAACTTGCATTAGCCGAATAAACGAGTTAAGCAATAAGCTGGACACAATGATGGAAAAAGAAACGGATGCTAATTTAAAAGCACATTATAAATTGGCCAATTTAAGAATTCTAAAACCAGAATTAATCACATTGCCAAAGCCAGTAGTCATGGCACCAGGCTCCCCTATTGGTTGCGATGTAGATTAGGTCCTATAAAATACATTCATAAAAAAAGCCCCAGATTTTCTTGGGGCTTTTTTTATACTTATAGGAAGGCTTATAAAAACATTCGTAATGGCTCTTCTAACAAACGCTTTAAGGTTTGTAAGAAAGCGGATCCAGTTGCACCATCCACTACACGGTGGTCACAACTTAAAGTAACATTCATCACATTACCTGGAACTACCTGTCCACCTTTCACTACAGGCTCTTGACTAATGCCCCCTACTGCTAAAATACAAGCATCAGGAGGATTAATAATCGCAGTGAAGGAATCAATACCAAACATACCTAAATTTGAAATTGTGAAAGTACTTCCTTCCCAATCTGCTGGTTGTAATTTCTTCTCCTTTGCTTTTTTTGCAAACTCTTTCACATTACCGCTAATTTGTGATAAACTTAAACTGTCCGCAAAGCGCAATACAGGAACCAATAAACCTTCGTCTACTGCTACAGCAATACCAATATTTACATGATGATTTTCTCTGATAAAATCACCCATCCAGCTGCTATTTACTTTTGGATGTTGCTTTAATGAAAGCGCAGTTGCTTTCACAATCATATCATTGAAACTAATCTTAGTGTTTGCATCTTCATTTAATAAAGTACGAGCTTGTATGGCAGCGTCCATATTAATTTTCATGGTCAAGTAAAAATGTGGAGCAGTAAATAAGCTTTC
>CAIOYQ010000075.1 GCA_903862505.1 uncultured Bacteroidota bacterium | reverse complement strand
ATGACCCTATTATAAGAATCAAATTAAAGTTTAAAACAAAACTAAATTTAAGATAAAAAAGGCAGCAAAACAACAGGCATTTGTAAATGGAGAATGGTATGTAATCTATTCCCTCCCCGCAACCACAATCACAATCTCCCCTTTTACCTGCTTGGCTGTGTAATGAAGGATTAAATTATCCAAGGTATCGGTGGTGTTTTCTTCAAACATTTTGGTGAGTTCTCTGCTCACTGCAGCTTTGCGATCTCCCCCAAAATAAGTGGCAAATAATTCCAAGGTTTTTACCAAACGCATTGGGCTTTCATAAAAAATCATGGTGCGCTCTTCATTCACCAAGGACTCCATTAAAGTTTTCTTTCCTTTCTTTAAAGGAATAAATCCTTCAAAAGTAAATCTGCTCGCAGGCAACCCGCTATTGGTTAAGGCAGGAACAAATGCGGTGGCTCCAGGTAAGCTGGTAACTTCTACCCCCGCTGCTTTGCAGGCACGCACTAATAAAAAAGCAGGATCCGAAATGCCTGGGCTTCCCGCATCGGTAATAATAGCAATATTTTTCCCAGCTAATAATTGTTGCACCAAATGATCCACTACCTTATGCTCATTGTGTTGATGATAAGGTGTTAATGGTTTTTGAATTTTGTAGTGTTGTAATAATTTCGAAGAAGTGCGGGTGTCCTCACATAAAATAAAGTCTACCGCTTGTAGAACCTCCACTGCCCTAAAGGTAAAATCTTTCAAATTCCCAATAGGGGTAGGCACTAAATACAACATATCTTAAGGGTATGAATAAGCAATTAAGCTTTTACAAATTCAATTTCAAAATACTCCATCACTGCATTGGCTAATAATTGTTTACTAGCCTCTTCTGCCACTGCTCTTGCAGCAGCTTCGTCAGCAGCTTCAATTTGCAAAGTAATATGCTTGCCTACTCTTACATCCTGCACACCGTTCATTCCTAAATTGTGTAAGCCTCCTAAAACGGCTTTACCCTGAGGATCTAATAAATCTTTTAATGGCATTACTTTGATTTGAACTTGAAATAGCATAGAATTTGTTTTCTTATTGAGTAATTGTTTTTTGGTAGAACAAAGATACTAAGCAATAGCCAATAAAGCCAAATGGAATGGCCAACCATCGGTAAAAAAAGGCCGTTACCACCACTTCAAGCACTACCAGTAATAATGGTAGGATTAATTGCTTCTTATTTCCAAGGCTTTTTAAAGCCAACATTGGTAATTTCATCACCATTAAAAAAGAAACCAGCAAAATATAGGCGTACCAGAAAAGAGGGCTTAATAACATTTTTGATAATAGTAATGAAGGAGATTGCCAATAAATTAATGGAAAAGCGGCGGTCAAAATTCCAATCATTGGAATAGGCACTCCTTTAAAATAAGTAGTTTGTTCATTGTCAATATTAAATCTGGCCAAACGGTAGGCGCCCGCCATTGGAATTATAAATGCGCCGAATAACCAAATAGAATGTTGTGATAAAGCATTTACATCGGTTGCTAATGACAATCTCAAAAACTGCAATACAATAAATGCAGGTGCCACGCCAAAACTCACAACGTCCGCTAAAGAATCTAATTGCTTGCCCATATCTGAGGAAACCTTTAAAATTCTTGCAGCAAATCCATCAAAAAAATCCATTAACCCTGCAAGGCCAATATATAAACTTGCATAATACAATTTTGCAGGAATTTCAATAATTACACCCCCATTATCATCCATAGAAAACATAGCCCCTGCTTCAAATGCCGACATAATTGCCAAGCATCCAAAAAACAAATTAAGCAGGGTTATTAAATTAGGGATTTGTCTTTTCATGTGTTATTTCTTGCGACGCATTAAAGCTTCAATTTCTTCTGCTTTGTTTGGAATATTTTTAAATAAATCCTGATTGCCTGTTTTAGTAACCCATATATTATTTTCAATTCTTACTCCCATTCCTTCCTCCTTAATATATATGCCAGGCTCCACGGTAAATACCATGCCTGCTTCAATAGGAGCGGTTCTAGTACCTAAATCATGTACATCAATACCTAAGTGATGCGAAATGCCATGGTATAGATATTTACGATACGCTGGATTATTATTATCCTCGTTCTTAATATCTGTTTTATTCAACAACCCAATTTTCAAAAATTGTTTGGTGGCTTCTTCCCCTACTTTGTCGGTGTATTTTAAAATGCTAATGCCTGGTTTTAAAATAGATTTTGCATAATCATGTAAATGCAAACAAGCATTGTACACTTCTTTTTGACGCTTGGTAAACTTACCATTAACAGGTACTGTTCTAGTGAGGTCGGCATTGTATCCGCCATAGGCTGCGCCAAAATCCATTAAAATTAATTCACCATCCTTACATTCATTGTTATTGCTTACATAGTGTAAAGTGCGTGCATTGTCTCCACTTGCAATAATACTATGATATGCAACACCAGTAGCTCTTTGAGATAAAAAAGAATGATAAATTTCTGCTTCAATTTCATATTCAAATACACCTGGCTTTATAAATTGCAATAGTCTTTTAAAAGCTACTTCGGTAATATCAATGGACTTTTGAATCACTACTATTTCTTCCGTGGTTTTAATACCACGTAAGTCTTTTAAAATTTTAGCAGCACGTAAATATTGGTGCAATGGATATCGAGATTTCATTTCATCAATGAACCTATATTCTGCACTGCGCACTAAATTATTTTTACGGTCGTTCTCGTTGGAGTCTAAATAAATGGCATCCGCTAAATGAATCCATTGTTGCAACATACCGTCTAATACATCTTCCCAAACAATCGTAGGCATACCCGAAATGGCAGTTGCCTCATTAGCTCTTAATCTTTTGCCATCCCAAATTTCTTTCAATTCTTGTGGACGCGTCAATACCAATACTTCTCTATATTTTGGATCAGGATTGTCGGGAAATAAAATAACCATAGTTGCCTCTTGTTCAATTCCCGACAACCAATATAAATCACTGTTTTGTACAAAACCATGTAATGCATCTCCATTGCTTGGAAACTCGTCATTGCTTACAAAAATAGCAATGCTGTTTTTTTGCATCTTGGATACAAAACGTTTTCTATTTTGAATAAATATTTTTGAATCTAATGGTAAATATTTCATGCGATTTAATTTGACTATGCCTGCAAGATACTTAAAAAAGTAGCTGATTTATGCAATCTTGCCCCAGCCTATTTTGGTCTTTTGGGACTGTAAAAAAGCCCTTGTGGGCGCATTTTCAGGAGCAGATAGGTTCGGATCCTTTTCACAAATAGCAAAGGCTTCATTTTTAGCCTCCTCTAGGGTTTGTCTATCATTAATAATATTAGCCAATCTAAAATTAAGTGCTCCACTTTGTCTGGTGCCATCTATATCTCCTGGCCCTCTTAATTCCAAGTCCTTTTCGGCAATCACAAAACCATCATTGGTATCGCACATTATTTTTAATCTATTCATTGCTTCCCTACTTGCTTTTACACTACTTAATAAAATACAATAACTCTGTTCCGACCCTCTTCCTACACGGCCTCTTAATTGGTGCAATTGTGACAGTCCAAATTTCTCTGCACTTTCAATGACCATGACACTTGCATTGGGTACATTCACCCCCACTTCAATAACAGTGGTGCCCACTAATATTTGTGTATCGCCCGTAATAAACCTTTGCATATTAGTATTTTTCTCAATGCTTTTTTGTTTCCCATGTACCATACTTATTTTATACTTAGGTTCCGGGAAAAAACTTTTTACTTGCTCGTACCCTTGCATTAAATCCTCATAACTCATTTTTTCACTTTCCTCAATTAAAGGATATACATAATAAGCTTGTCGGCCTTTGGTAATTTCTGTTTTCACAAAATCCATCACACTCGCGCGCGAAGTTTCATATCGATGCACTGTTTTAATAGGCTGTCTTCCCGGCGGCAGTTCATCCATAACACTATAATCCAAGTCTCCAAAGGCAGTCATGGCAAGGGTTCTAGGAATAGGCGTCGCCGTCATCACCAATACATGTGGTGGCACTTTTGATTTTTTCCATAGCTGCGCGCGTTGCGCTACACCAAACCTGTGTTGCTCGTCAATCACGGCCAATCCTAAGTTTTTAAATTGTACCACTTCTTCAATAATTGCATGCGTACCTACTACAAAATGAATGGTATCATCCATGAGTCCTTGTAATATCCTACGACGTTCTGCGGTTTTAGAACTACCCGTTAACAAAGCAACTTCTAGTGGCATGTCCTTTAATAGTTCACTCAAACTCGCATAGTGTTGTTGTGCTAAAATTTCGGTCGGCGCCATCATACAACTTTGAAATCCATTGTCCGCCGCTATTAACATGGCCAGTAAAGCAATCATTGTTTTACCACTTCCCACATCCCCTTGTAATAAACGATTCATTTGAAAGCCGCGCGCCGTATCCTGCCTAATTTCCTTAATTACACGTTTTTGCGCACCGGTTAATTCAAAAGGTAAATGGGTATTATAAAAGGTGTTAAAATGGTCGCCTACAATTTCAAATTTATGCCCTTTACTGTTTTTATGCCTGTCTATTTTAATTAAATTCAATCGCACTTGCGCAATAAACAATTCTTCAAAAATCAATCTGGATAAAGCTTTCTGGTATTGCGCTTGTGAATTGGGAAAATGAATCTGCCTATACGCTTCCCATCTACCCATCCTGTCTTTTAATAAATGCGTTGGCAAATTTTCTGGTAAATCTCTTTCGCTAATTTGCTGAAATAAAGTTTGGGTTAATTTTCCAATTTGCTTTCCATTTAATCCACGCGCTTTTAATTTTTCGGTGGAAGGATACACGGGTTCTAACAATGCTTTTTGACCAGCCGTTGCGGCTACATAGGGTTCAATTTCGGGATGCACTATTTGAGCACGTCCGTTAAAAAAACTAACCCTTCCAAATACCAAATAAGCTTGTCCTTCTACAATACTTTTTTGTACCCAATTAATCCCCTGAAACCATGCCAACTCAATTTGTCCCGTACTGTCCTTTAATTGGGTAACCATTCTTTTAGAACGCTTTTCTCCAATAATATCTATCCCCTGAAGCACCCCGCGCACTTGTATAAAATCCATTTCTGGGTTCACTTGACCAATGGGGGTCACTTGGGTCTTGTCAATATGTCGATGTGGAAAATGGTGTAAAAGGTCGCCAAAAGTGAATAAGTTAAGCTCTTTTTTAAGCATATCGGCCCTTAAAGGGCCTACTCCTTTTAGGTATTCGATGGGACTTTGTAAAAGCGATGCTTGGCTCAAAATATTTTTTTTGAATTGGGTACAAATATCCCAAAAAGATAGCAAAAAATGGAGTCTTGTTTCATTATCTTCGCAAAGCTATGGAAAAGGAAATTGTATTGAGTGGAATCCGCCCTACCGGCTTCTTACATTTGGGAAACTATTTTGGTGCCATGCGCAATTATGTGCGTATGCAAGATGAGTATAATTGTTACTTTTTTGTAGCGAATTGGCATAGCCTTACCACACATCCGGATACCAAAACTTTGCAAGAAAGTGTTTTACGAGTGGTTGCCGAAAATATTGCTTGCGGATTGGATCCTGAAAAAGTATCCTTGTATGTTCAAAGTGATGTTCCTGAAATTGCAGAATTATATTTGTACTTAAATATGCTAGCGTACAAAGGGGAGTTGGAAAAAACAACCACTTTTAAAGATAAAGTACGCATGCAACCCGAAAATGTAAATGCGGGCTTGTTAACCTACCCTGTTTTACAAGCGGCCGATATTTTAATTCATCGTGCGGTGAAAGTTCCTGTTGGGAAAGACCAGGAACAAAATTTAGAGATGGCGCGCAATTTTGCTGAACGTTTTAATCATCGTTACGGCGAAACCTTCCCTTTACCTTACGCCTTTAATTACAATAGCGAGTTGGTAAAAATTATGGGATTGGATGGCAACGGAAAAATGAGCAAGAGTGAGAACCAGATGACCACTTTGTTTTTAGCAGACGAGGATGATTTGATTCGTAAGAAAGTGATGAAGGCCAAAACAGACCAAGGCCCTTTAACCCCTAATTCAGTAAAGCCTGACTATATACAAAACTTATTTACCTTAATGGATTTAGTGAGTACTCCAGATACCGTGAAAAAATTTGAAGACGATTTTAATAACAGCACGGAAGGCAATTGTATTATTCGATATGGCGACATGAAAAAACATTTAGCAGAAGATATGGTCAATTTCATAAACCCCATCCGTTCAAAAGCGGCCGATTTGCAAAACAATAAAGAATTACTATTTAAAATTATTCATCAAGGAGCAGATAAAGCAAGAGCAAGTGCATCTGCCACTTTAACTACTGTCCGAAAGGCAGTGGGTATGAACTATTAATAACTCATTCAACTACACCTATAAGATTATGGCAAAAACGACTAAAAAACCAAAACACGTAGCAATCGCTGGAAATATTGGCGCAGGTAAAACTACCTTAACCGAGATGTTAAGTAAACATTATCGCTGGATTCCACAGTTTGAAGACGTGGACCACAACCCTTACTTGGCGGACTTTTACGACGATATGCCACGCTGGAGTTTTAACCTGCAAATTTATTTCTTACACGGTCGTTTAAGCCAAATTTTAGAAATCCAAAGGGGTACTGAAACCATTATTCAAGACCGTACCATTTACGAGGATGCACATATTTTTGCACCCAACTTACACGAAATGGGTTTGATGGGTAAGCGTGATTTTGATAATTACTTTGGGTTTTTTAGCACCATAAAAAGTATGGTACAACCTCCGGACTTACTAATTTATTTAAAAGCATCCGTACCTACCTTGGTTTCTCAAATTCAAAAAAGAGGTAGAGAATACGAGGAGAATATCCGTTTAGATTATTTGAAAAAACTAAATGAGTATTACAACAAATGGGTAGAAGGTTATAAAGAGGGTCCTATATTAATCATTGACTGCGATAAAAATAAATTTGGCGAAAACGAAGAAGATCTTGGCGAAATTATTAGCAAGGTAGACGGTATGTTATATGGCCTTTTTTAGTTTATTGATTTAAAATATTGATTGGAATGAATAAGATCAGCCCTACTATCATTGAACAGTTTAAAAATATTGTAGGTGAACCCTATTTATTCACCGATAGGGAGAGTATCGAAAAGTATGGCAAAGATGAAACGGAAAATCTTTTTTATGCTCCTGAGGTCATTGCAAAACCAAGAACCGCTCAAGAAATTTCGGATTTACTAAAAATTTGTAACCAACATTTAATCCCAGTTACCCCAAGAGGTGGCGGCACTGGATTAACTGGTGGTGCCTTGCCTCATTTTGGCGGCTTGGTTATTTCTATGGAAAGATTTAACCAAATTTTAGAAATTGACGAAAGAAATTTACAAGTCACCACCGAACCTGGAGTGATTACCGAAGTATTGCAAAATACCGTGAAAGAAAAAGGTTTGTTTTATCCACCGGATCCTGCCAGTAAAGGCAGCTGTTTTATAGGTGGTAATATTTCGGAAAATTCAGGTGGCCCTAAAGCAGTGAAGTACGGTGTGGTAAAAGATTATGTGTTGAATTTAGAACTGGTTTTACCTACGGGTGAAATTATCTGGACCGGTTCCAATGTTTTAAAAAATGCAACAGGTTATAATATCACACAACTAATTGTAGGAAGCGAAGGTACATTAGGCATTGTAACTAAAATTGTATTAAGACTGATCCCGCATCCCAAATTCGACTTATTACTGCTAGCCCCTTTCAATAGTCTTGAAAAAGCCAGTGAGGCGGTGAGCGCAATATTTAGAGCAGGCATTACACCTAGTGCCATGGAGTTAATGGAAATTGATGCCATCACACTTGCTACCAAAATGTTAGACAGCACCGCCTTCCCTTTAACCGAAGGTTTAGCAGCACATTTAATTATTGAAGTTGATGGAAATAATATGGATGTGCTTATGAACGAGATGGAAGCCATCTCCGAAGTGTTAGCCAACTATGAAGTGGGTGAATTGTATTTTGCCGATGATGCACAACAAAAAAATGAACTTTGGAAGATACGCAGAAAAGCAAATGAAGCGGCGGTTGCAGCAGGCTACACCATTGAAGAAGATACCGTGGTGCCAAGAGCAGAATTACCTAAATTAATTAAGGGGGTAAAAGCCTTGGGGGAATCAAAAGGTTTTAAAGTGGTATGCTATGGTCATGCTGGCGACGGCAACCTGCATATTAGAATAAACCATCCTACGATTAAAAAAAGTTTTGAAAGTGAGGAGATGAAATTAATATTAAACGAGTTATTCAAACTTATACATGCGCTTGGAGGAACCATTAGTGGAGAACATGGCATTGGGCTAATTCAAAAATCATTTATGCCCGTTATGTTTGATGCTATTTCGATGGATTTAATGCGCGGTATTAAAAAAACATTTGACCCCAATGGGATTTTAAATGCTGGAAAGATTTTCGATCAAAATAATTAATTAGTATGATTAAAAAATACACTGTTTTATGTTTGTTTACATTTTTATATGTAAGCTCCATTGCACAAAACACCACGGTGACTACACAAACCATTCTGAATCCCCAACCGGTATTTTTTGGAGGTGGCATTGTATTGGGTGGAGGTTCTGGCAGTTTTCAAATTGGCCTCAACCCCGAAATGGTGAAAAGCTATAATCAATATATTGATTTGGGGCTTGCATTTAATTTATACTACTCCTCCTTTAGAACACCCGCATCCATTTCCGGCGAGCGCTACAAAAGTAGTAATAGCCAAATTGGATTTGGAGGATTTATGCGTGCTTGGCCCATTGAACAATTCTTTCTGCAAATTCAACCAGAGTATAATTGGACTTTTTCAAATGCAAATAATTTAACACAAGGTACTTCCGGCAGTGCAAGCGTAAATGCACCTAGTGTACTTGCAGGCGTTGGCTATGGAAAAAGAAATGAAAGTGGATTTTCTTACTTCTCTGTGATGTATGATTTAGTAAATTCAAAAAAATCTCCATATCGGATGGGTCAATTAACAGCGCAACCCATCATAAGAGCGGGATTTGGAATTCCTATTCAATTGTTAAAGAAAAAGCGTCCTTAAGCTGGTTCAGCGATTTACATTCAATTAATCGAGTGCTCCAAGACTCATACATAAATCCTTGCGCATCCATGGTGTCCAATAACTGAATTAATGCATCATAATATCCATTCACATTAATGATGAATACTTTCTTATTGTGAATTTTCAAATTGTTCCAAGTAAGCATTTCAAATAATTCATCTAAAGTGCCCATCCCTCCTGGTAATATAACGGCAACATCGCATTTTTCATACAATAACAGTTTTCTAGCGTGCATAGATTCCGTAACAATGAGTTCGGTCAAACCTTCATGTTGCGCCTCCCATTCCAATAATAATTTAGGAATAATCCCCGTTACCTTTCCGCCTGCACCTAAGCAGGAATTGGCAAGCGCTCCCATTATGCCCTTATTTCCTCCTCCATATACCAAGGTGATCCCGTTTTGGCCAAGCATTGTGCCTAAGTTTTCTGCAGCAGTTACATAAGCCAAATCATTGCCTGGCTTAGATCCACAAAATACGGTGACTGCATTAATGTTCATTTTGTACATTTAAAATTGAAAGAGTCTCACAATTTAACCAAAAAATTGAAAGTTTGTTATTACTTTGCCATTACTAATTATTTAACCCATGAGTGCAGGTTTATTATTCCTTTTTGTAATCATCTATTTTGGTGTCCTTTTGGCAGTTGCAAAAATTACAGGTAAGAACAGTAACAATATGTCTTTTTTTATTGGTAATAAAAATAGCAATTGGATGCTGGTTGCTTTTGGCATGATTGGTACTTCTTTAAGTGGTGTTACTTTTGTAAGTGTTCCCGGTGCCGTGGGAAAAGATGGATTTCACTATTTACAAATTACGATTGGCTATTTAATTGGGTATGTCGCCATTGCCTATGTATTACTGCCCATCTATTATAAAATGAATTTAACTTCTATTTATAATTATTTGGAAACAAGACTAGGATTTAACGCCTACAAAACAGGGGCTTCCTTTTTCGTTTTATCAAGGACATTAGGTGCTACGGCAAGGTTATACTTAGTGGTGAAAATTTTACAAGTGTTTATTTTAGATAGTATGGGTGTGCCTTTCTGGGGCACTACCTTAGTGATTTTAGCCATGATATTATTGTATACCTATGAAGGAGGGGTCAAAACCATTGTGTACACAGACACACTGCAAACATCTGGAATGCTTTTGGGATTAATCATATGCAGTATTTACATACTCTCCATTATGGACTTTTCTGTAATGGATGGACTACATGCCATGCAAGCAAAGGGTATTGCTACTGTGTTTGATACGGACGTAAATAGTAAAACATTCTTTTTAAAACAAATTATTGGGGGCGCATTTATTACTTTAACTATGACAGGATTAGACCAAGAAATGATGCAAAAAAACATTTCAGTAAAGACTTTAAAGGATGCCCAAAAAAACATGATTACCATTGGCTTTAGTATGTTGTTAGTGATTACCTTATTCCTATTCCTTGGTGGTTTGTTAAACTTATTTGCTGCACAACAAAATGTAAAAGAAGTGGGTGATGCTTTATTCCCTACCCTTGCCTTGCAACACATGCCTCCTTATTTATCTATCATATTTATACTAGCGTTGATTTCTGCACTTTTCCCAAGTGCCGACGGCGCCATCACTGCCCTTACCTCTAGTTTTTGCATTGACTTATTGGGAATGCAAAGAAACAAAGAATGGGACGAGGCTAAACAAAAGAAGATAAGACAAAGAGTTCACCTTGGTTTTGCATTTGTATTCTTATTGATAGTGATGGTTTTTAAATGGATTGACAACAAAAGTATTATTGACCTTATCTTAAAAATTGCTTCCTATACCTACGGTCCATTATTAGGATTGTTTGCCTTTGGCATTTTAACGAAAAGAAGCTTAAACAACAAATGGGTTGCCTTTATTTGTATACTTGCCCCCATCCTTTGTTATGTATTGGAGTACTATCAAAAGTATTTGCTTGGGGGATTCCAAATTGGGCAAGAGTTGCTCATTATTAATGGACTTTTCACCTTTTTAGGATTATGGTTAATTTCTAGCCCGAATACAGAAAAAAAATAGACATTTGCAAATGGAATTTATCAATCCCATTGCCAACACTTACATTAATGATTATAGCCAGGCCACCCCTAGTTATTTAAAGGAGATGTATGAAGCTACCTTAGCTTCTCATAAGCATGCGCACTTACAAAGCAGTTGGCACCAGGGTGGATTTTTAAGTTTTATGAGCAAATTAATACGCCCTTTACATATTTTAGAAATTGGCACTTTTACAGGATTTAGTACTTTATGTTTAGCGGAAGGATTAAGTGAAAATGGTCAAATGCATACCATTGAAATTAGAGACGAGGAGGCTAATGCTGCGAATACATATTTTAAGCAAAGCCCACATGCCACTAAAATTTATGTTCATGTAGGAGATGCAAAAGAAATAATTCCAACCCTTTCTCCTACTTGGGATTTAATATTTATAGACGCGGATAAAACAGGCTATATTGATTATTACAATTTAGTATTGCCAAGGTTGGAGAAAAATGGCCTTATTATAGTGGATAATGTATTGTTCCATGGTGACGTATTGGAAGAAAATATATCAGGGAAGAGCGCAAAAGCAATTCAAGCATTTAATGAACATATACAAAAAGATGAAAGCACTGAACATACGATATTAACCATAAGAGATGGCCTTACTTTAATTAGAAAAAAATAACATGAAGCAACCTTTTTATATTTTAATCTTCCTTGCCTTCCCTTTTGGGGCTTTTGCACAATCGCAGACAAAAGTAACCACCGACTATATTAATAAGTACAAAGGAATTGCCATTAGCGAAATGAATAGAACTGGCATTCCTGCTTCTATCACCCTTGCACAAGCGATTGTGGAATCTGCTAGTGGCGAAAGCAATTTGGCTAAACAAGCAAATAATCATTTTGGAATCAAATGCAAAACTGAATGGACAGGCGAAAAAATGTATAAGGATGATGACATGAAAAATGAATGTTTTAGAGTGTATGAAAACGCAGACAGCTCATTTATTGACCATTCTAACTTTTTAAAATACCGCCCCTATTACGCTAGCTTATTTGAATTAGACCCCGTAGACGATACTGCATGGGCTTATGGATTAAAAAAAGCGGGGTATGCCACGGAGAAAGACTATCCCAATATTTTATTAAAAGTGATTGACATGTATGAATTGTCACAATATAATTTTCCAGAATTAGTGGAAGAAGATTCCTTGGAGGAGGCAAATGCGATTAAGGCGGAAATTACAAAAGACACCCTACAGAAAAAAGTAACTCCAATGCAGGTGGCTCCAAATACATTGGATACAATATCTATTAAAAAGCCTGTAAATTCAACTCCTATTAGGGATACAGTGGTGAAAATTGTGACAGTAAAGGATACGATTATAAAAGTAGTTACTGTTAAGGATACCATTGTTAATACGGTAACTGTAAGAGATACGCTCATTAAAATTGTGACCGTTAAAGACACTGTTGAGAAAGCGGTGACCATTAAACCTACAAAGGATACCACTGCTCAAAAAACAACCCCTAAGGCTATTGTTTTAAACTACCCTTTAAATCAGAAATTTAAAATTAATGGAGTGTCTGCTATCTGGGCCATTGCAGGCAGATCCTATATAGAAATTGCAAGCGCATATAACATACCTCTTTATAAACTATATAAAAACAACGAATTGGAGGAAACAGACCTCGTTCAAAAAGACCAACTATTGTTTTTAGCAGAGAAGAAGAAGGATAGTGATAAAAAAGTGCATGTTGCAAAAACCGGCGAAACCTTTTACGAGATCGCTCAAATGGAAGGGATTCAATTGAACGCGTTAAAGTCCTTTAACACAACTATTACAGAGGACAAAATTAAAGACGGCATAATCCTTTATTTATTTAATGTGCCTAAGGATCCAACCGTTCCCCTACCAGCCGACAAAACAAAAGCAAATAATAGTAGCGATAAAAAAGCTAGCGACATAACACCTAAAAAAAATAAATTTAAAATATTCTAGTATGTCAAACATCACAGTATTAGACAAAGAATTTGTACCCTATATAAGTGAGCAAGAAATTCAAGAAAAAATTATGGAATTGGCCGCTCAATTGAATAAAGCGTATGCTGGCAAAAGGCCCATATTCCTTTCTATACTAAATGGCTCTTTTTTATTTACAGCCGACTTATTTAAACAAATCACCATTGAAGCCGAAGTGTGTTTTATTAAATTAGCCTCCTACAAAGGGACCAGTTCCTCAGGCAATGTGATTACCGCCATTGGTCTGGATGCCAATGTAAATGGAAGAGATATTATTATTGTAGAAGACATTATTGATACGGGTAAAACCTTACATCACTTTTTACCTCAATTAGAATCCAGTAATCCTAGCTCTATTAAAATTGCTGTTTTACTCAATAAAAAAGAAGCATTGGCCTACCCCGTTAATGTAGATTATGCTTGTTTTGATATCCCTAATAAATTTGTGGTGGGCTATGGCCTTGACTATGAAGGATTAGGACGCAATACCAAAGCCATTTATCAGTTAAAGTAATTGCATATTTTGAATGCCCATAAAAAAAGAGGAATTTTTAAGTTCCTCTTTTTTTATTATTTGAATGCATCTTTTACTTTTTCGTAAAAACTTTTCTCCCCTTTTGTAGTTTTAGGTTTAAAATTTTCGCTTTCTTGCATTTTCTCTAATGCGACTTTCTCTTCCTCACTTACTTGTTGTGGCGTCCAGATATTCACATGTATTAATTGATCTCCTTTTGCATACCCTTGTACTTCCGGGAAACCTTTTCCTTTTAACCTAAATATTTTACCGCTTTGTGTACCTGCTGGTATTTTTATTTTAGCACGACCATCTATGGTAGGCACTTCTACATTCGTTCCAAAAATAGCATCTGGAATAGTAATGTATAAATCGTATGCCACATTCAATCCATCTCTATGTAAAGCTTCATGCGCTTCTTCTTCAATCATGATAATTAAATCACCCGCCATACCTCCTCGCTCTCCTGCATTGCCTTTACCGGACATACTTAATTGCATACCATCTTGCACACCTGCAGGAATATCTATAGAAATAGTTTCTTCGCCATACGCGCGTCCCTCTCCTTTACAAGTAGTACATTTTGCAGTAACCGTTGTACCCTCTCCATTACAAGTGGGGCAGGTATTAACCGTTTGCATTTGACCCAAGAAAGTGTTGGTTACTTTTCTTACCTGACCTTGACCATTACAAGTAGAACAGGTTTGTAAACTGTTTTTATCCTTTGCGCCATTACCGCCACAAGCAGTACAAGCAACATGCTTTTTTACTTTTACTTGTTTAGTAACTCCATTGGCTATTTCTTCAAAATTCAATTTTAATTTAATTCTTAAATTACTTCCTCTTTGTCCTCTTGCTCTTGCTCCACCTCCACGTGACCTTCCTCCTCCTCCAAAAAATCCTCCAAACCCTTCGTCTCCAAATATGTCTCCAAACTGGCTAAAGATATCATTCATATCCATACCGCCGCCTTGGAAACCACCACCGCCACCGCCTGTACCAGGGCCAAAAGCTTGGTGTCCAAAACGATCATACTTTGCCTTCTTATCATTATCACTCAATACTTCATACGCCTCGGCGGCTTCTTTAAATTTATCTTCCGCTGCTTTGTCTCCCGGATTTCTATCAGGATGAAATTGCATGGCTACTTTACGATACGATTTTTTTATCTCGTCCGTTGAAGCTGACTTAGTCACTCCTAATATTTCGTAATAATCTCTTTTAGCCATATTTTCTTTTTTATTTGCCTACTACTACCTTGGCAAAACGAATAATTTTTTCATTCAAAGAATAACCTTTCGTTACTTCGTCAATTACTTTTCCTTTTTGTTTATTATCAGGTACTGGAACTTCTGTGATCGCTTCATGAAATTCAGCATCAAAATCCTTTCCAATACTTTCCATGGCAGTCACCCCTTTTGCTTGCATAGTGGTACGAATTTTATTAAATACCAATTGAATACCCTCTTTCTGAACTGCAATATCATCGGTGGTATTTAACTGCTTTTCGGCACGATCACAATCATCCAAAACATCCAATAAAGAAACAATGACGTCCTTGCCAGCCGTTTGAATTAGCTCCATGCGTTCTTTGGCAGTTCTACGCTTAAAATTGTCAAATTCTGCCATTAGACGCAGGTATTTATCCTTTTGCTCCACTAAGTCTGCCTTGGTTTGGTCTAGCTCACTTAGGGGCTCATTTTCTACTTCTGGGGCAGTTTCTGCTCCATTTTCCACCATTTCTTCGGGTGCTGGGTTATTAATCTCTTTTTCTTCCATAATTTCTTGTGTTAATACCTATTTCGAGCAAATATATTGCCAAAGGCCTAAAAGAGCAAAATTGACATTAATTAGGCCTAAAATGAACAAGTTGTCAGTCAATCCCTGCCTATCTTTGCGCTATGACAAAAGTGTATCTAAACCGAAAGATTAATCAAAGGATTGCGCTTGGGCATCCTTGGATTTACAATAATGAAGTGGACCGAATCGCCGGCCCCGTTGAACAGGGGGATATTGTGGAAGTATATTACTTTGATGGCCAACTGGCAGGCCGAGGATATATTAACCCTGAATCACAAATTATAATTCGATTACTGACCCGTAAAAGGGAGGACATCACGGCAGCCTTCTTTCATCAAAAAATTCAGACCGCATGGGATTACAGAAAACATTTGGGCTATACGGAAAACTGCCGATTGGTTTTTGGCGAAGCAGACGGACTGCCTGCACTCATCATTGATAAATTCAACGACTACTTTGTAATGCAAACACTTTCCTATGGGATTGAGGTTTGGAAAGATGCCATTGTTGCAGCATTAAAAACGATATTTAATCCTAAAGGTATTTACGAAAGGAACGATGTGCCCGTTAGAGAATTAGAAGGACTGGCTCAACAAAAAGGTTTCTTAACCGACCCGTTCCCTACTGAAATAATAATTAATGAAAATGATTTACAATTTTATGTAAATATTGAAACAGGACAAAAGACTGGATATTTTTTAGACCAACAAGATAATCGTCGTGCTATTAAAAATATTGTAAAGGGTGCAGATGTATTGGGTGCATTTACCTATACGGGTACTTTTGAAATTCATGCTGCTCATTATGGAGCTAAGTCGGTTTTTGGAATTGATATTTCAGAATCGGCCGTTGCACAAGCCAATAAAAATGCAGCTTTAAATAAATTGGATCATATTGTAAAGTTTGAAGCCATGAATGCATTTGATGTATTGAAAAACTGGGGCAAGCAGGGTAAAAAATACGATGTAGTGATGTTAGATCCCCCTGCATTTACAAAGAGTAGAAATAATATAGACAAAGCCATCACTGGTTATAAAGAAATTAATTTACGCGGTATGCAACTTATTCGCAATGGAGGATTTTTAGTAAGTTCCAGTTGTACCAATCTAGTAAGTTCTGAATTATTTTTAGAAACCATTGAAATAGCTGCACATGATGCTAAAAAAAGAATTAGACAGGTCACTTATCAATCACAGTCCAGCGACCATCCTATTATTTGGGGCATGGAGAATACACACTACTTAAAGTTTTTGATCGTAGAAGTTTGCGACAAGTAAATATGATTTTACTAGTTACTCTTTTACCATGAAATCTTGTAGGTTTATATTCTATAAAGCCTAACAAGCACCAAAAAGGGCCTTGCGGCCCTTTTAAAATCATCAGAGATCTTCTTGCGTTTTTATATTTTATGAAAAAACTAGCAAGAAGATACATTTCAGTTTAATGTATTCAATACATTTTGAATCGCTGCAAAATCAGGCAAGTCTCCTGGCGTTGCGCAAGTCTCTTCATATTGAACGACTCCTTCTTTGTCAATTACAAAAGCAGCGCGTTTGCTCACGCCTTGCATTTCAAAAGCAGGGAATACTTCATACAATGCATCAAAAGACTTAGAAGCCGTTTTGTTAAAATCACTCAATAAAGGGAAATTTAATTTTTGCTCTTCTTTAAATTTACCTAAAGTAAAAATAGAGTCAACAGAAATACCTAAAACTTGTGCATTTGCACTGTTATAGGTTCCTATATTATCTCTAATGCTACATAATTCGGTAGTACATACTCCGGTAAATGCCAATGGGAAAAATAAAACAACTACATTTTGTCCTTTAAAATCTGCCAAAGAAGTGGCTTTCTTGTCTGTGTCAAATAAAGTGAAAGCAGGGGCTGGTTTGCCAAGTAAATTACTCATATTTTTAAATTTTATTTAGGTACTTAATTAGAAGCCAAAAGTATAAATGTTTAGTGAAGGTTCATTCACTTTTTGTACTTTATAAAGGGATTTTTTCTCTTTTCGAAAGCTCATTCACTGAATCCATCAACACCTTAAACTCCACAGGATGCATTTCCAAGTATTCAATTTGTTTATAAAATTCAACTCTATCCACTTTATTGAAATCAAAGATTTTTTGATAAGATTGTATATTTTTATGCTGTATATTCCAAGTAGAATCCGCTGCCGAAACTCTAGAAAAATGTTCATCTGCCTTCATTAATTGAAAAACGACTACTTTCATTTTGTCAATAGGTATACGATTGGCATCCGTTGACTTTTTACCACAGGATATTAAAAATACAGTCAACCATAAACAGGATATAAAAATTTTCATTCTAATTTTTCTTTATACTTATTTAAATTCGTTAAATCAATCGCCGATAATGTATTTAACAACTGTTTTTTCATGGGTTTATTTGCATTTTCAAAAATGCCCACAATTTCAGTGTATTTACCCTGCATTAAAATAGGTACGACCATGGTATTGGTGTTTTCCTCTTGCACTTCTTGCATGGTTATTAAAGCATTTAATACCATATCCCTGCCAATATCAAATTTAGTTGACATCTGATCCACCCCATCTCGATAATAAGTATAAATAGCTTCATGGATTTTTTCCATTCCGCTTTTTGTAAGATTATCAATTAAAATAAATCTATTGCGTTGCCCATCAAATGACTTCCATCCATTAATGCCAGCCGCTTCGGGTGCATTATAAACTATATTCAACGCTTTATTAAAATATGGAGCTCCTCCCTTTAAAGAAAATGAGTCATAGTCTAATCCTAAAATTATATTTATATAAAAGGCAATGGTGGCTGTTAAATTAGCCTCTAGGGGATCCGCTCCTTGCACTTTATTTTCATTAAATTCAATAGGCTGAGAAAGTTGATATTTAAAAGTAAAATTGGGGTCTTGCATATTTAATACGGGCGTAGTATAATTAGCATTAAAAACCGGCCTACTCGAAAGGATACTTAATTTAGCATCATATACACCTGGAGACAAGACGGACTCGATAGTGATAAAGAAACTACATTCAATTTTTTCTTCATTGCCAAATGCATCCAAAGCCCATTTACGTTGATTGATAAAATCCCTTAACTGTGTTTGTAATTGTATAAATATTTTAGGATCCACCTGATTGTCTACCTTATTACTTTGAATAGTCACCGTAGCAGATAGCTCTTGTGCCAAAATATAATTGGGGCTTAACAATAACAATAAAATGATAAAAAGATAGTGACGGCGCATTATACAAAATTATGAGTACCCTAAAATACAAAAACGTCCTGATACCTTAAAGATTTCAGGACGTTTTAAATAAGATCTTTCTTATTTATTAACGATAAAGATCAGACTCTTCCTTAGTTCTATGATATATTTTATCTTCAATAAATTCAGCAGTTGCTAAAATCGCAGGATTAGGCATGCGCTCATAAGCCTTAGAAATTTCAATTTGCTCTTTATTCTCATGAATTTCTTCTAAGCTATCTGTATGGCTTGCAAACTCTTCTAATTTCGAATGCAATTCTTCTCTAATAGAGATATTGATTTGATTCGCTCTCTTAGAAATGATTGAAATAGATTCATATAAATTTCCAGTTTTAGCTTTCAATGCTTTTAAACTTTTAGTTTCGATAACAGAAGGTGTGTTTGCACCCATGTTTCTTCTTAATTTACTCATTTCTTGTTATTTAAAAAATTATCAGTTTGTTGTTTTATTTTTTTTGCTTCAGGCAATAAGGGACTATCGCTGTAACGGTCTACAAAATCATTATACTCTGTGGTCACTTTTTCAAAACGCTCTTTTTGTTTATCCTCAAAACTGTTCACTGCAAACTTGTAATAGGCTTTCACCGTTAACAATTTATATTGATCAGATTTTTTTGAATCCGGATAGTTGTCAGATAATAAACCATAAGATATAGCAGCAGCGCGATACAACGAAAGGTTATCGTACAATGTAGCTGTTTTAAAATCTTTCAATTCCAACTTTTCACGACAAGCATCTATCACTTCTGTAGCCTCTTTAACTCTTGGGCTGGTTGGATGCGCGTCAATAAAAACTTGCATTGTTAAGATTGTCTTATTGGTGGTGGTTTGATCTAACTCCGCTTTTGGTGAACGTTTATAATAAGTAAGCGCTCTTAAATATTCCACTTCCTCTGTTTTTGGACTATTAGGAAAATACTCAACAAATGTTTTAAATAAGTTTTCTGCATTATCATAATCCTTATCATAGTAATACGAATTTGCAAACTTCACGTACAATTCCTCGTACCTTGGAGTTCCTTTTACAAATGGCATTACGTTCTCAAAGAGCTCTTGTGCGTTTCTGTATTTTTTAGCCTCAAAATATTGCTCGGCAATTTTGACCTTATAATCTATATCCTTGTTCTTTAAAATTTTTTGAAATTTTGAAGTACAAGAAGACAAACCAAATATTACAAAAAGGGCTACAATGATTCTATTCATACAGGGTGGCAAAATTAACTAATAATCCTCAATTTAGGACTAAAAAGATTGCGAATAAAGGCTTTGGCGTTAAGAAATTACTAAAATAGTGCTGATTACCAGTAATTTAAGAAAATTGCCCCTGTATATATCAAAAAGCCCTGAGATAGCAGGGCTTCAAAAACAAAAGCCCCGCCTGCGCGGGGCTTAAAATTATAAAAGTTTGTTTTTGAACCTTTATATTTTATTAAAGGTGAGGAAAACAAAAGCCCCGCGAAAGCGGGGCTTTTGAAGGAATTAAGACCTTATATAACGGAACCGGGTTAGATATTATCCTTCCTTGCCCTCGTCTAATTTAGCTTTGATTTCTGCTAAAGCGCCTAAATCACCCAAAGTAGATTTTTCTACTTTCGCTTGGATAGTTTTAACTGCTTTCTTTGTCTTGTCAGACTCTACTTTAGCTTCTTTCTTAGCCGCTTCTTTTTCTTCTACGATGTTTTGTTCCCAAATTCTTGCATGAGAAACTACAATTCTCTTTTCATTGCGATCAAATTCGATCACCATGAATTGAGCAGTTTCTTCTGCTTGAACTTGCTTACCATCTTCTTTTGCAAGGTGACGGTTAGGTGCAAAACCTTCTAGACCATGTGGCATTTGTACAATAGCACCTTTATCGTCCTTACGAACAATGGTACCATCATGAATAGATCCGATTGCAAAAGTTGCTTCTAATGCATTCCAAGGATCTTCTTCTAATTGCTTATGACCTAATTGTAATTTTCTGTTTTCTTTGTCAATGTTCAAGATAATGATGTCGATAGACTCCGCAACTTTCACATATTCAGAAGGGTGATTGAAACGCTTCAACCAGCTTAAATCACTGATGTGAATCATTCCACCAATACCTGATTCCAATTCAACAAACACACCATAAGGAGTAATGTTTTTAACTAAACCTTTATGCTTGCTGTTTTCAGGGAATTTATTTTCGATAGCACTCCAAGGATCTTGTGTCATTTGTTTAATGCTCAAGCTCATCTTACGTGCATCTTTATCTAATGTTACCACTTTCGCTTCATGCTCGTCACCTAATTTGAAGAATTCTTT
This sequence comes from uncultured Bacteroidota bacterium, assembly GCA_903862505.1. Taxonomy (GTDB): domain Bacteria; phylum Bacteroidota; class Bacteroidia; order Chitinophagales; family Chitinophagaceae; genus Sediminibacterium. The sequence continues at coordinate 288 of CAIOYQ010000075.1, read as the reverse complement.
CGCGTTGATTGGTGTGTTTGCCCATGTGATTTCAGAAACGTGTACTAAACCTTCAACACCTGGTTGAATTTCTAAGAACGCACCGTAATCCTCAATGTTCACTACTTTACCTTTTACAACACTACCTTCTGATAAGTCAGTTGGTAATACATCCCAAGGATGTGGTGTTAATTGTTTTAAACCTAAGCTGATACGTTTTTTGTCATCATCAAAGTCTAATACAACCACTTGAATCTTTTGATCCATCTTAACCACTTCACTTGGATGAGAAATTCTACCCCAAGAGAT
>CAIOYQ010000074.1 GCA_903862505.1 uncultured Bacteroidota bacterium | reverse complement strand
TAAACTGGGAATGGGTTCAAAAAAGATACGCTGAAACAATATCAAAATAATTAGATCCAACTTTGCATACACCTAATTTTATTTCGTGCACAATTCCAAACAAAATTTAAGGATCCAATTTTTTATAACAACACTTAGCATCATCTTGTTTGGGCTAAAGTTTGTTGCTTATTATCTTACGCATTCTTTGTCGGTACTGTCTGATGCACTAGAAAGTATTGTAAATGTATTGGCCGGTGGGATTGGCTTATATAGTTTATACGTTGCTAGTAAACCCAAAGACAAAGACCATCCCTACGGTCACGGAAAGGCAGAATTTATTTCTGCTGCTTTTGAAGGAAGTTTAATTATCACAGCGGGCCTCATTATCATCGTAGAAACCATTACAAGTTTTTTTTCTCCTAATGAATTGCATGCACTTGACAACGGAGTTTGGATATTACTCAGTACAGCAATGATTAATTTAGTTGCTGGTTTTATTGCCAAAAAAATGGGCAAGAAAAATAATTCTCTTGCCTTGGTTTCTAGTGGCCAGCATTTAATTATTGATAGCTTTACCACCTTTGGTGTGATTATAGGAATAAGCATTGTTTTAATAACAAACTATAATGGGATAGACAGTTTTATAGCATTGTTAATGGGGATTTGGATTATTTATAACGGCTACAAAATTATTAGAGAATCTATTGCAGGTATTATGGATGAAGCCGATATGGCATTACTAGAAAACGTCATTGCAGAAATCAATGCCAATCGAAATAAAAATTGGGTGGACCTGCACAATTTAAGAGTGATTAAATACGGGCCCTTATTGCATATTGACTGCCATTTAACCATGCCCTGGTATTTTAATGTACATGAAGCGCATACGCATATGGACCAATTTGCCAACCTGATCAAAAGTAAATTTGGGGATAGTGTGGAATTTTTTATACATATAGATGGATGTATGCCTTTTAGTTGTGAAATTTGCACCATAGAAGCATGTGAAAAGAGACAAGCTCCATTTAAGGAAAAATTAGCCTGGACCATGGAGAATGTGTTGGCAAACACCAAACATCATTTGCATTATTAATAGTGAAGAATAAAATTTGAAAAAAGAAAATTATGAATAGCTGGAAACAATTTCAAGAAGAACACAAGGATCGTTTTTTAAACGAATTATTAGATTTACTAAGAATCCCAAGTATTAGTGCAAAAAGCGAAAACAAGAATGATATGTTCACCTGCGCAAAAGCTGTGGAAAAATCATTGCAAGATGCAGGGGCGAAAACAACAAAAATTTATGAGACCGAAGGGCATCCCATTGTTTATGGTGAATTAATTGTAGACCCAAATTTTCCAACTGTTTTGGTTTACGGACACTACGACGTTCAACCCGCCGAACCATTAGAATTATGGAAAAGTGGTCCATTTGATCCAACCATTATTGATGGTAAAATATTTGCGCGTGGTGCTTGTGATGACAAAGGACAGTTTTATATGCATGTAAAGGCCTTAGAGATAATGACCAAGACCAACACATTGTGTACCAATATTAAATTTATTATTGAAGGGGAGGAAGAAATTGGTAGTCCGAACTTAGCCACTTTTGTAAAAGCCAATCATGATTTATTAAAAGCAGATGTTATTTTAATAAGTGATACTGCCATGATAAGCATGGACGCGCCTTCTATTGATATTGGAGTAAGAGGTTTAAGTTATATTGAAATAGAAGTGACAGGACCTAATAGAGATTTACATAGTGGAGTATACGGAGGCGCTGTTGCAAATCCTATTACGATTTTGTCAAAAATGATTGCTTCTTGTCATGATGAAAATAACCATATTACCATTCCTGGTTTTTACGATGACGTTGTGGAATCTACAGCTACAGAAAGAAATAAAATGGCAGAAGCTCCATTTGACTTGAAAGCGTGGTCCGATGACTTAGGCATTAAAGAAGTATGGGGTGAAAAAGGATATAGTACCAATGAAAGAACGGGGATTCGCCCCACCTTAGAAGTAAATGGAATTTGGGGTGGATATACTGGCGAGGGTGCTAAAACAGTTTTGCCTTCCAAAGCGTTTGCAAAAATTTCTTGTCGTTTGGTTCCCAACCAATCTTCTGAAAAAATAACAGCCATGGTTTTGGAGCACTTCAAGAAAATTGCACCCCCAAATGTAACGGTAGATGCATTTGAACACCACGGCGGAGAACCTTATATGACACCAATAGACACTCATGAATACCAAAGTGCAGCAAAAGCCATTACCACTACTTTTGGTAAAGCGCCTATTCCTGTAAGAGGTGGTGGAAGTATCCCAATTTGTTCTTTGTTTGAAAAAGAATTAGGATTAAAAATTGTATTTATGGGCTTTGGATTAGATAGCGATAATTTACATAGCCCTAATGAAAAGTACGATATCGTAAATTTTTATAAAGGCATTGAAACCATCCCTTATTTCCATAAATATTTTGCCGATAAAAATGCATAACGCATGAGCGCTGAAAAAGAAAAAAAAGAAAAAGTTAGATTGGACAAATATCTCTGGTCAATTCGCGTTTTTAAAACGCGTAGTCAGGCAACAGAAGCTATTGATAAAGGCCGTGTTAAACTAAAGGGTGAAAATGTAAAAGCTTCTCGTGGTGTGGTAGTGGGCGATGTATACGAAGCTAGAACTGAACATAAAAATTGGACCTTACGCGTGACTCAAATTTTAGAGACTCGAAAAGCATACGCAGAAGCCATTTTGTATTATGAAGATTTGACACCAGTGGAAGAATTGGAAAGAGTAATACAAGTCACAGCCTCCTTCCAAACGGGAAAAAGATTAAGTAAAATTGGAAGACCTACTAAAAAGAACCGACGTGATTTAGGGGAGTTTTTGGATTAACTTTGCCATATGACCATAGAAATATTAACTGTATTGCCCGAATTATTAACTAGCCCTTTTGAGCATAGCATAATGAAACGCGCGCAAGAAAGAGAGCACTTGCACATCAAATTGCACCAATTAAGAAAATGGGCCATTAATAAACATGGACAGGTGGACGATTATCAATATGGTGGAGGTGCAGGCATGGTAATTATGTGCGAGCCTTTGGCCAATGCAATAGACGAATTACAACAGGAAGGAAAATTTGATGAAATAATTTTTGTAACGCCCGATGGAAAAACATTTGACCAAAAGGACGCTAATACCCTTTCCTTAAAAAATAGAATTTTAATTATTTGTGGACACTATAAAGGCATAGACCAACGCATTCGAGAATTGTATGTGACACAGGAAATTTCCATTGGCGACTATGTGTTAAGTGGTGGAGAATTAGCAGCTGCGGTTATTGTAGACGCCGTGGGCAGATTAATTCCTGGGGTATTAAATGACGAGACTTCCGCCCTCACAGACTCTTTTCAAGATAATTTATTAGCGCCCCCAGTGTATTCCAGGCCTGCCAACTTTAGAGATTTAGAAGTGCCCCCCATTTTACTTACAGGGGACCCTAAGAAAGTAGACCTTTGGCGCCAAGAACAAGCGCTTCAGCGGACAAAAGAACGAAGACCTGACATTTTAAAGAAGGATTAGGCCGTTTATACCTTTTTTTGGGGTTTTTACCCCCGATTTATCAATTAAACCGTTACTTCAAGGATATTTGCATCCTAATGATAAAAAAGCGTCTATTTACTTTTTGGTTACTTCTTGGTATTGGAACAACTGTCTCGATGCGCGCGCAAAATATTAGTGAGTTTCAAAAAGGTTTTCAATATAATATTCAACCTGCTTCCAATAAAATTAAGATAGACGGGGTTTTGGACGAAGGGGCTTGGACCTCCACAGAAATTGCCAATCGTTTTAACAAAAAATTTCCAAATGATATTGGTGAAGCAAAGCAGCAAACAGAAGTTCGCATTACCTATGATAATGAAAATATTTACTTTGCATTTAAAGTATATGATAGTGGCACTGCATTGATCAAAGGGTTAAAAAGAGACATAGGTCATGACGGCAGTGACGGCGTGGGCATTATACTAGATCCTCAAAACAAAAAAACAAACGGATTTTATTTTGTAGTAAGTGCATTAAACGTTCAATCTGACGATCAATTGAGTAACAGTTATGATGATAGGCCCTCTTGGAGTTGGGATAGCAAATGGTTTTCTGCTACAAAGGATTATGGAACTTATTGGATTGCAGAAATTATGATCCCATTAAAATCAATTCGCTACGATCCAAAACAATTGCATTGGGGAATGAACTTTGTGCGGATTGATGCCAAAAACAATGAATATAGTACTTGGTCAAAAGTACCCGCTATCTTTAGGTCCTATGATTTGGGATATGCCGGTATGCTTAATTGGCCAACTACCGGCGCGCCAGTGACTTCAAAAAATATTATTTTCTTGCCTTATGTAAATGGCAATAGTAATGAGGACAAGGAAAATGGAAAAGCTTTAACTACCAGCGCAAGTGCTGGATTTGATTCAAAAATTGCTTTAAATGCATCCTTAAATTTAGATTTAACCGTGAATCCGGATTTCTCACAAGTGGAAGTGGATCAACAAGTGACCAATCTTACGCGTTTCAATATTTTCTTACCAGAAAGAAGAAACTTCTTTTTAGAAAACTCGGATTTGTTTTCCAATTTTGGCATACCTCCTATACGACCATTTTATTCGCGCACAATAGGTTTGGATAAAGAAGGAAATAGAATTCCTATTTTATTTGGAGCAAGATTGTCTGGAAATTTAAATCCCGCTACAAGAATTGGGATGATGAATATGCAAACGGGAAGACAAGGAAATTATTCGCCTGAGAATTTCTCTGCATTTACAATGCAAAGAAGTGTACTTAAAAGATCTGTCATTAAAACCTATTTCTTAAATAGAGAAAGTTATATATCTGAAGCAGAGGCAAAAAAGAATCCATTAGATAAATATGGGAGAAATGCCGGGGTAACTTTTGAATACTCCAACCCATCAGGCAGCTTTAGTGCCTGGGCCGACTATCATCAAGCCTTTAAACCCACCGTGACCGATCAGGATAAATATGTGCAAGCTGGGTTTATGAGTTCAAGGACCAACTGGAGTTTTATTACCATGGTGGGCAATGTTGGAAAAAATTATTACACCGACATGGGTTTTGTGCAAATGATTGAAAACTACGATGCAGTAAGAGATACCTCCATTCGAATGGGCTTTGGAACTACCTTTAATCAAATTAGTTATAAAATTATGCCTGCCACTGGGCCTATTGGTAAATTGCAATTTAAAGTAGAAAACTTTTCCAATTTTCACCAGGACAATAGTTTAAATCAATCAGATGCAAATTTTAGTATTCAAACCGAATTTAAAAATACCTCTTCCTTTAATGTAGAGCTATCTAATACAAGCTTAAATTTATTATATCCTATTTCATTCACAGATGAAACTCCACTTCCAGCTGGATTTTATAGTTTCAACCAATTTGAATTTAAGTACAACTCAGATATGCGAAAACTATTTGGCATATTTGGAATGTTTACGGTAGGTCAATTTTATAACGGTACGGTTACTGGGGGATCAATAGGTCTAAGCTGGAGATCACAACCTCACTTTAATTTATCCGTAAGGGCCGAGATGAATAAAATTGAATTGCCTAAGCCCTATGGGAACACCAATTTAATTTTAATTTCTCCTAAAGTGGAGTGGAACTTTAGCACCAAATTATTTTGGACTACGTTTATGCAATATAACACGCAGCAAAATAATTTCAATATTAATAGTCGTTTACAATATAGGTTCAAGCCAATGAGTGACTTTTTCTTGGTGTATACCGATAATTATTTTACGGACCCTATGCTTAAAAATAAGAACAGAGCGCTTATCTTTAAGTTCAGTTACTGGTTTAATTTATAATTCAATTTTATTTTATGGAGACTACTTATACAGTCTCAGGGCAGTATGTAGATATTTTAGGAAAAAAAATCTACCCTGCTACCTTGAGCATACATAATGGCATCATTCAAAAAATTGCACCTTGTGAAAATGCCCCAAATCAATTTATACTTCCCGGCTTTATAGATAGTCATGTGCATATAGAAAGCAGTATGCTCATACCAAGTTCTTTTGCCCAGCTTGCCGTGGTGCATGGAACCATTGGCACCATTAGTGATCCGCATGAAATAGCAAATGTATGTGGTGTACAAGGAGTGCATTATATGATTGATAATGGAAAAAAAGTACCCTTTCATTTTTTCTTTGGTGCGCCTAGTTGTGTACCTGCTACTGTTTTTGAAACCGCTGGAGCAGCCATTAATAGCGAACAAGTTGCCGAGTTACTAAACAATGAGGATATTTATTATTTAAGCGAGATGATGAACTTTCCTGGTGTTTTATATAAGGATGAGGAAGTGATGAAAAAAATTAAAGCAGCACATCAAGTAGGGAAGCCCGTTGACGGTCATGCACCAGGCTTAATGGGTGAGGAAGCCAAACAATATATTCAAGCAGGCATTAGTACCGATCATGAATGTTTCAAAATTGAAGAAGCCGTAGATAAATTAAGTTTTGGGATGAAAATTTTAATTCGAGAAGGAAGTGCTGCAAAAAACTTTGAGGCGCTTTATGAATTATTAGACGACCATCCTTCCATGATCATGTTGTGCAGTGATGATAAACATCCGGACAGTTTATTAGAAGGACATATCAATGCCTTGTGTGCAAGAGCAGTGGCAAAAGGAATAGATGTATTTAATGTATTAAGGGCAGCCTGTATCAATCCAGTCTTACATTATAAATTACCAACCGGTCAAGTAAGAAAAGGTGATCCTGCCAATTTTATTGTAGTAGAAGATTTAAAAAGCTTTATTGTAAAACAAACCTATATCAATGGTGAACGCGTGGCAGAAAACGGGAAGTCTTTCATCCCATTTACACAAGAAGTAACCATTAATCAATTTGATGCAGCGCCCATAACCGAGTCTGCCATTCAAGTAGCGGTGGAAGTATATCCTACCAATGCGCTTGGACAAATTCCAGTAATTGAAGCTATTGACGGCCAATTAATCACCAACTGCTTATGGATGCCGGCAAAAATTCAAGATCAAAAAATTGTGTCAAATACAAAAGAGGACGTTTTAAAAATAGTGGTATACAATCGTTATTTTAAAGCGCCTCCCAAAATGGCCTTCATCAAAAATTTTGGTTTTCAGCATGGAGCCATTGCCTCCACGGTAGCACATGACAGTCATAATATCATAGCGGTAGGTGTGGATGATGCGGGCATCGTAAAAGCCATAAATTTAGTCATTGAACAAAAAGGGGGTATTAGTTGTGTAAATGAATCACATCAAAAAGTACTTGGGCTTCCTGTAGGGGGCTTAATGAGTAACCAGGATCCCTATATTGTTGCACAGGCATACACTGAAATAGACCAAATGGCAAAATCATTGGGCAGCCCCTTAGGCTCCCCCTTTATGACCCTAAGCTTTATGGCTTTATTGGTTATTCCACATTTAAAATTGAGTGATAAAGGACTATTTGATGGAGATGGCTTTAAATTATTTTAAAGTTATCAGTAAGAGCCTTAGATTTGAAAAAATATTAAAATGATTCATCATTTAAGCGAAAAGCATAGTTTATTAAGTAATTGGGTGGCCGAATTAAGAGACGTTAATGTGCAAAATGATAGAATGCGTTTTAGAAGAAATTTGGAACGAATTGGCGAAGTGGCAGCCTATGAAATGAGTAAGCATATGCCCAATATAATAGTACCCACCACTACCCCCTTGGGCATACATCAATCTAAAGTATTAGCAGAACAACCTGTATTGGCAACTATATTAAGAGCTGGCTTGCCATTACACCAAGGCATGTTAAATTATTTTGACAAAGCAGACAACGCTTTTATTTCGGCCTATAGAAAACATCATGATGACGGAAGTTTCGAAATTAGCATAGAATACTTAAGTTGCCCAGTCTTAAACAATCGTATCTTGATTGTATCTGATCCCATGTTGGCAACAGGCGCTTCCTTAGTGGAAACCATAAAAGCCATCACAAAAAATCAAACCCCAAAGGAAATACATATAGTGGTTGCCATCGCAAGTACGAAAGGTATTGAAGCTGTAGAAGCTGCTTTGGGCAAAAATATTCCTATTTGGTGCGCAGACATAGATGACACTTTAAATGACCATAGTTATATTATTCCGGGCCTAGGAGACGCAGGAGATTTAGCCTATGGAACCAAAATGCAATCCTAATAAAGGACTTCGTATCTTTACAGCAAAACCAATTCATTGCTCAAAGAACTCATTATTTCGGTTCGTGCATTTTTTTTAGCGCACAAATTTATCATGCAACATCGCATGTGGAAATGGATGATCCTTCCGGGCATTATTTATGCATTCCTTTTTGTATTGGGCATCACTTACTTTAGTCAAACATCAAGTATTTTTATTGAATGGATTATTTTAAAGACCGGATTAAAGTCTTGGATAGATACCATTGACAGCGATATACTTGGTTTTTTTATCACCATGGGAAGTTTTTGGCTATGGTTTACCATTATGCTTTTTTACTTCGCTTTGTTTAAGTTTTTATTTCTTATCGTATTCGCACCTGTTTTTTCCTACCATCATTTACGCATTGCAGCCATTCAGCAAAACCTTCCTTTTGTTTTTGAATGGAGCGCCTATATAAAATTAGTACTACGCGCTGTTCAGCTTAATCTTATCAATATGGTTTGGCAAATCGTGTATTTAATTCCCATTATTCTTGTTTGCACCATTCCCATTATTGGATGGTTTACACCTATATTTACGATTGTAATGGAAGGTTACTTCTTAGGGTACGCCATGTTAGATTACGGATTAGCCACCGAAAACAAAAGCAGAATCGCAGCGGCCACTTATGTAAGCAATCATAAGGGACTGCCTATTGCCAATGGGATCATGTTTTACCTATTGCACTTGGTGCCAATAATAGGTTGGATCACTGCTCCATTTTATGCATTAATCGCTGCACATTTAAATACACAAGAAATTAAAGACAACGCATAATGAACACTGGAAATGTATATCTACTGCCCATGTTATTACATGAAGATGGTTGGGAAGCTTTACCAGCTGATACCAAAAAATGGATTATGCAATGTGATGCGTTCTTTGTAGAAAATGAAAAAACTACAAGACGTTTTTTTAAAAAGGTTTGGAAAGAAATGGTTATTGATGATTACATTTGGCGACCTATACATAAAGTAGAAGAAGCACAAATAATCGAATTCAAAGCGTTACTACATCAAGGAAAAAATATTGGCATCGTATCAGAAGCAGGCTGCGCAGGTATTGCAGATCCTGGACAAATATTAGTTGCTGCCGCACAAGAAATAGAGGCTTTGGTAAAACCCTATACTGCCCCTTCCTCCATATTGCTAGCGCTGATGGCAAGTGGAATGAATGGACAAAATTTTCAATTTCATGGATACCTGCCTATTGATAACTTAGAAAGAAAGAAAAAAATTCAAGCATTAGAGGCTGAAGCAAATAGTAAAGGGACCACGCAATTATTTATTGAAACACCTTATCGAAATAACCAATTATTGGAAGCCCTTGTTCAAAATTGTCATCCACAAACAAAACTTTGTATTGGCGTTGATATCACGGCACCTAATGAATGTATTAAAACTGCCACTATTGCATATTGGAAAGCAAATAAACCTGAATTACATAAAAAATTAGTGGTTTTTTTAATCGGTTCAAAGTAATTTCCGAATCCGCACAACTGTATCCATTGCATACATTGCTAAGTGCAAAAATCCTATACCTATTGGCGTGCTGCGCATCCGTTGGTCTTTATTAGTAGTCTACTCTTATTGGGCGTAGTGATCTCAAATGGATTTGCAAAGCTTTCATTTTTTTCGAGTCCCTTATTTTTAATTTGCTTACTATTTGTAGAATTGGCAGCTTTATTCACTTGCCTTCAAATACAAAGCAAACCAGTGATCAAAGGAATACTCGTAATCATCTGTTTAATTAGCTGGGGGGTGATGATTCAATGGAATGCAGGTAGTCAAACTCATTTTGAATTGCCTTCCTATATAAATAGATATATAATTTATTGTCGCAATGGATTGATTGATAAAATAAATAAAACCATTATCTCCAAAGAGGCTAACGGATTTGCGCTTGCACTGCTAATAGGAGTGAAAATGGATATGAATAAAGCATTGGTAAATGCATACACCCAATTAGGTATTATACATATCATTGCTATTAGCGGAATGCACTTAGACATCTTATTTAAATCTTTAAAAAGACTTACTAGTTATTTTCCCAAAAATAGAATTTTTAAAATTTTAGAAATAGTCATCTTACTGATTATAGTATGGACCTATACCCTCATGGCATACGCGAGTCCCTCCATTGTTCGTGCTTCAGTATTTTTTTCAATCTATTTAATAGGAAATTTTTATGCATTACCCAGTTTTGCATTAAATACAATCGCAGGTGGTATACTGTTTCTAATATTAATGAATGTGCGGGGAGTAGAACATATTGGCTTGCAATTATCTTACGCCGCAGTCATTGGCATACATCTATTTTATAAAATATTATATACTTCTATTGATATAGATAATCCTATCATACAATTTTTATGGAGCAATTGCTGTGTGAGTCTAGCAGCACAACTCACTACATTTCCAATCCTCTTACTCCATTTTCACCAAGTTGCAAGTTGGGTTCTTGTAAGCAATTTTATCATGGTTCCATTAAGCAATCTCATTCTTTACGGCTTAGCCATTATTTTGATACTCCCTAAAGGATTGGCAATATATGTAGGTATCCTAGTAGCAAAATATATTCAATTTTTTAACCAGTTTGTACAGCATTGGTTCTTGAATACCAAGGCCGGCACCCTTCAAATTACAATGAATACAATTCAAGTATTAGGATTTTACCTGATCCTGCTACTTGTTTATTTATGGATCTACCAAAAAAAATCAAGTTATCTCCTTGCTGTTTTAGGCCTTATAACCTGTTATACAGTACTAAAGTTATTCAGCTAACCCAATTTTATGTGGAAAATCTGAACCGCCAAAAAACAGGGAAGGCGTTAACTTTGCCTATGGAAAAGAAAATACAATCAGCCCTCATTTCTGTATTCTACAAAGACGGCTTAGAACCCTTAGCAAGAACATTACATCAATTAAATATTACCATCTACTCTACAGGCGGAACTCAAAAGTTTTTAGAGGATTTAGGGATTCCTTGTGTATCTGTGGAAAGTGTAACGGGTTATCCATCTATTTTGGGAGGCCGGGTAAAAACACTACACCCTTCGGTTTTTGGGGGTATTTTAGGACGTCGATATGAAGCACAGGATATCGCAGAAATGGCGGAGTATAAAATTCCTGAACTAGACTTAGTAATTGTTGACTTATATCCTTTTGAGGAGACGCTTAAAACCACAGACGAAGAAAAATTAATTATTGAGAAAATAGATATTGGTGGGCCTTCTATGATTCGGGCGGCAGCAAAAAATTTCCGTGACTTAGTCGTATTGTCTGCAAAAGATGATTACCAAAAGTTAAATGCAATGCTCATGGCACAAAACGGAACTACTACCTTAGAACAAAGAAAAGCTTTTGCTGCAAAGGCTTTTGAGGTAGTCATGCATTATGATATAGCCATTAGTAATTATTTTAACCCAGCCACAGGAAAAGTATTGCGTTATGGTGAAAACCCACACCAGGTTGCCACATTCTATGGCAATTTAGATGCCTGGTTCACTCAATTAAATGGCAAAGAGTTATCCTATAATAATTTAGTAGACGTAGATGCTGCAATTGCTTTAATTGGCGACCTGCCTACAATAAGTTTTGCGATTATTAAACATACCAACGTATGTGGTGTTGCCCAAAGGGATACTGTATTTGAAGCATGGACAGCGGCATTAGCAGGCGACCCAGAAAGCGCATTTGGCGGCGTGTTGGTAACCAATGGCAAAGTTGACAAAGCAACTGCCGAAGCCATTCAAGAAATTTTCTTTGAGGTATTAATTGCACCGGCATTTGATGCAGAAGCGTTAACCATATTGTCCGCCAAAAAGAATCGTATTCTTTTACAAAGCAAGGATGGTATGGCGCTCAAGCCAACCCAACAAAAATCTATCTTGAACGGAATTTTAGAACAAGGATTAGATACGGGTAATTACTCCAACTGGGACGAGGTAGGTGCAAGACCTTGCACGGCTGCTGAAAAAGAAGATTTGATATTTGGCAACATTATTTGCAAGCATTTAAAAAGTAATGCGATTGCACTTATTAGAAATAAACAACTAGTAGGCAAAGGTTGTGGTCAAACTTCAAGAGTAGATGCCTTAAGACATGCCATTGAAAAAGCAAAGCAATTTAATTTTGATTTAAAAGGAGCAACGCTGGCTTCCGATGCATTCTTTCCTTTTAACGACTGTGTAAGTATTGCGCATGCCGAAGGAATTGAAGCTTATATACAACCAGGAGGATCGGTAAGAGACAAGGATAGCATTGCCTATTGTGTGGAACATGGCTTGGCAATGGTCATGACACAGTTGCGACATTTTAAACATTAATATTGGCTATCCATTTTACATGTCCAATCAAAAAAAAGCATATTTAGCACTCACGGTTACCAGTATTGTTTGGGGAACCACATGGGTTGCCAGCAAAATGGGCGTAGCACATATGCCCGCATTTGAACTAGCGAGTATTCGTCAATTTTTAGGAGGAGGAATTTATATTTTATTTTTTCTATTGATCAAGAAAGAAAAGCTTCCAACCGCTAAACAATTTAAGTGGTTAATTCCAATGGCTTTTTTAATGTTTGTATCCTCTAATGGTATTGCTACTTATGGATTACAATTTATTACAAGCGGACTAGCTGCATTAATCGCAGCGCTCTATCCTTTATCCGTCGTACTTATTGAAAGGTTTTATTACAAAGCCATTAAAATTACGCCACAAACCTTGCTAGGATTGTTTTTAGGCTTATTGGGGATTGGTTTTATTTTTTATAAAGACAGTTTACAAGTGCATGGCGGAAACTATGCATTGGGTGTTGGCTTGTCTTTGTTTGCAATGCTCACTTGGAGTATTGGTTCTATAATTATTTCAAGAACTAAAATAGAGATCAATCAATATTATTCTATTGGATGGCAGATGTTTATAAGCGCGATTGCCATGGGATTATTCACTTATCTTTCTGGAAATTACATCGCTATTACAGAAATTCCAGCCATCTCTTGGGGGGTAATTATTTATATGGTCATTGGAGGTTCAATTTTTGCTTTTGTATCTTTCATATATAGCATGAAAAACTTACACCCGGCCATTGCATCCCTATATGCTTATATCAATCCCATAGTAGCCATTTGGGTGGGATCATTACTTATTAAAGGAGAACAAATTACATGGAATAGTATTTTAGGAACTATTTGCACCCTCACAGGTGTATACTTAGTAAACCGTAGTTTAAAGAAACAAAAAGATCCAGTAGAAGCCATCGCTGACGCGGATGGGATGTAGTTATTTTTTATTAGCTTCCTTCCAAAGTTGATTGAAGGTTTTTTTAGAAAAAGCTAAAGGTGCTCTCTGATTCGTCCACCCTTTAAACATTTTATTAATCATCCAGTTTTTTATACCAGCATTCCCTTGATTCATTAAACGTCTACTCATGGAACTTTGTTTCCAAATTTTCCATGCAAATTTTTCACTAAAATCACTTTCTCCAGCCACCACCGACTCTCTTCGGTTTTCTAACAAAAGCTCATGAAGATTAATCTTGACAGGACAAACTTCGGTACAACTGCCACATAGACTAGAGGCATAACTTAAATGCTTATAGTCATGCATACCTCTTAAATGCGGAGTAATGACACTTCCAATAGGTCCGCTATAGGTGGTTTCGTATGCATGTCCACCAATATTTTTATAAACAGGGCATGCATTTAAACAAGCTCCACATCTAATACAATATAAAGCCTCTCTACTTTTACTGTTTGCTAGTAATTCGGTACGACCATTGTCAAGTAATATTACATACATTTCTTCAGGACCATCTAATTCGCCAGCTTGTCTAGGGCCCGTAATAATACTATTGTACACGGTAACCTGTTGGCCAGTTCCAAAGGTGGAAAGCAAGGGCCAAAATAATCCTAAGTCCGTAATAGAAGGAATTACTTTTTCTATTCCAACAATTACAATATGTGTTTTTGGCAAGGAAGCAGAAAGTCTTGCATTCCCTTCATTTTCAGTTAAAGCAATACCACCAATATCAGATAAAATAAAGTTAGCGCCTGTAATGCCAATTTCTGCATTCGCGTATTTTTCTCTTAAATTTTTTCTTGCAACAAGTGTAAGTTCCTCTGGAGTTAGGTTAATATCTGTGCCTAATTTTTCTGCAAATAATTTGGCAACATCCTCTTTGCTTTTATGCATGGCAGGCGTAACAATATGATAAGGCGCTTCCCCGTCCAGCTGTTGTATATATTCACCTAAATCTGTTTCCACACTCTCCACACCTATAGATTCTAAATATGCATTCAAATGTATTTCCTCTGTCACCATGCTCTTACTTTTCACAATGGACTTACATTGTTTATCTGCACATATTTCACCAATAAAATTTAAAGCTTGTTCGCTGTCTTCGGCCCAAAATACCTTGGCACCTCTTTTTGTAATTTGCTCCTCAAATTGTGTTAAATATAAGTCCAAGTGTTCTACCGCTTCCCACTTTTTATTTTTGGACAATTCTCTCACCCGTTCTAAATCGGTAAACTGCTCCTTCCCCTTTGGCACCACTGCATTGTACTTGGCAATATTAAAATTAATTTTACGTCGGTGCTCAAGGTCTAAAGCCTTGCTAGCACTTTTTTCTAAAAACGAATCGGCGTAAATGTGTTGCATTAAGATAAATTATTTTTTTTGAAGGTGCTTGGCAGATGCATCTAATGCCTCGTAAAATTCAGTCCCGTATTTTCGAATAATAGAATCTTTTAAAAATACATAAGCGGGTACTTTTAACTTTACTCCCAATGAACATGCCGCGGCACACAAGTCTTCTCTTGGTTCATAATTCAAATATTCTACGCCAGGGTCGGACTTGCTCTTTGTAATTTTAATGGGAAATAAATGACAGCTAATTGGCTTTTTCCATGGAATTTTTCCATCATTATACGCTTGCTCAAATGCACATTTAATAATTCCTTTTTCATCCTTAAACCCATACGCACATATCTTACCATTTATGGTGGGCGTTACCCAACCAAATTCTCTATCATACATAAACTGACCCACCTGGTTTACTTCCTTAATACCTTCCTTGGTCATATAAGGCTTAATCATTTCATAGTATTCCTTAATGTATGCTTTTTCTTTAGTTTCCAAAGGCGCGCCCGCATCACCATCTTCACAACAACCCCCTTTGCATTTTGTTAAATCACAAACAAATTGTTCTTCAACTATCTCGTCACTCACTAAAACCGAATCAATAATTATCATAGTTAAAATTATGCAGTAAAGATATAATTATTTCCAACGAAATGTATTTACTAAATGGACAAGGTCTTTAAATATAAAGGCATTCGCTGGTGCAAGAGAATCTTCATTTGGTGTAGCATCAAAATAAAGTGCCCCTCTGAAAAAATGATGGGTAGAATCCGTTAAAAAAAACTGATAATTGGTAGCGACATCGCCCCCAATATGAAAAAATACACCCGAAATGCCATTCGCTGTCCTAAACATAGAATCCTGAATGGAATTAGCCATACTATTGTGTTTATTTACAAAAGCATACGCATCTCTAATTAAGGTATCCAGTTGGCCGGGCTGAATGGTACGATAACTAACATAAACAGTACCATTGTTGGCTGGAAAATTGATATTAATCCAATTGTCTGCTTTTTTTGAATCACCAAAATAATCAACCTCTTTACTAATATTGGCATAAATAGGATACTCAAAAGCATAAGGGTATCCTTGCTCATTAAAGGACTGATACTTTTTTTCAGGGAAACTAAGTTGGCTATATCCTTTAGGCTTGGGGGTTATAGGACTATTGCATGCGAATAGGGTACAAATGCCCAATACAAATATGGAACAATAATACTTACGCATTTTCGACGGGTAAAGCTAGTTGGGGTGAAATAATCAATTGCAATTTGTGAATTCTATTTTTCTTAATCTCCATAACTGTGAAGCTATACTGCTTATACTTAACTACTTGTTGTAAAGTAGGAAAAACACCCGCAAGTTCTAAAAACAATCCAGCCACCGTATCACTCTCCCCTTTTACTTGATCAAAAACACCAGTGGATACATTAATATAATTACATAAATCAATAATGGGAGTCTTTCCCTCGATCAAATAATGGAAGTCGTCAATTTTTTTCACCATGGACTCTTCTTCATCAAACTCATCTTTAATATCTCCAACAATTTCCTCTAAAATATCTTCCAAGGTAATGATACCACTTGTGCCTCCAAATTCATCTACTACAATGGCAAAGTGAATTCGCTTGAGTTGAAACTCTTGTAATAAATCTTCAATCATTTTTTGTTCATGTACAAAAAATGCGGTTCTTACTAATGAAGCCCAATTAAATTCAGCCCCTTCATTTATATGAGGAAGCACATCCTTCGTATGGATCATGCCCACAATGGTATCCAAGTCCTCCTTAAATACAGGAAATCGACTGTAATTATGCTCCTTAATATGCTCTAATAATTCACTAAAGCGAATGGAGGCATCCACTCCATATACATCCAGCCTAGTCTTCATAATTTGCTTCACCGAAATATTCCCAAATTTTACAATTCCCTTTAAAATCTTCTTTTCACTTTCTTGTTCATCGGGGGAAGCCGTCAAGTCGATAGCGTGATCCAATTCTTCTAAACTATAAGTAGAACCAAAATTCTTTTTTGCTAATTTGTTTTCGATAATATTAGTATACTTTACCATTACACCACTGGGCTTTGAAAAAATAAAATACACTACTTGAATAATGCCACCAAAACTTTGAGCAAAGCGAATATTATTTTGAGTGGCCATTACTTTAGGTAAAATTTCGGCAAAAAATAAAAGCAATAAGGTGACCGATAAAACTTTTACAATAAACTCAAACCCCGGGATGGTTATGTTATCAAAAACAAATAGGTGATTAATTAAAGTATTGGCAATTAAAATAATACAGATATTAATAAAGCTATTGGCAATAAGCATGCTGGTAAGCAACTTATTTGGATTTTCCAATAAAGCCACCACTCTTTTTAACGCTTTATTATGCTTGGTTTTTAGAATTTGAATGTCTTTAAAAGACAAAGAAAAAAATGCTACTTCAGATCCTGCAATTGCAAAGGATAGGAATAATAAAATAATCATTGCCAGAAAAAGCAAGGCGTCTTGCTGAGGCGGACTGGAAACGGTAGTTAATAAAACGTTCAAAAGATTCGAATGATAGTCCAAAATAGCTGCTATTTAATAGTGGAAAGTTAACAATAAAATCAGTACGAATGGTGACATACCTTTCATCATTCGCCCAAATAACCCTCTTGTAATAAAAAATCATTTATGGTTTTAGGGAAAGGATATTTAACAAGGGCCTTCATTTTAACCCACTTGCCTTTTTTTAACGCCGCAGGTGTCATATTTAAATAAATTTTTGTGAACCTGAGTGACAAAATTTGATGGGTGAGTTGTTGTTGAAACTCTTTTTTTACTACTTCAATTTTATCAACCTCTTTATTAATTAACAATTGATTAGAAAGTACTTCTTTAAAATAACGCTCTTCTGGTGGAATTAATTTTTCGTTTTCAACCACATAAAATTGATACAAGCCCTCCCAAATATCTCCTACCGGTCTTTGTTGAATAAACCATTTATCTCCTACAATCATGCACAAGAAATCAAAATACCTTTTTTTCTTTTGTATCACCTTTCCTTTATAGGGAAGTTGGCCTACACTATTTTCATTAAAAGCAACACAAGAGGATTGCATCAAACACTTAGAACACAATGGTGACATGGGTTTACAAATAGTAGCGCCAAAATCCATTAAGGCTTGATTGTAAATACCTGCTTGTTTTTTTGCTAAATTTTCAAATGCAATCGCGTTAAATATTTTTAATCCCTCCTTACTGTCAGTTGCAGTATGAATGCCAAAGTATCGAGCAAAAACTCTAAACACATTCCCATCCACCACTGCATGTGGTAAATTATAAGCGAAGGAAGCAATGGCTGCAGCGGTATAAGGACCTACTCCTTTTAAAAATAAAAGTGTTTCATAGTCTTTAGGAAAAATTCCATGTAAGGTTTTGG
>CAIOYQ010000073.1 GCA_903862505.1 uncultured Bacteroidota bacterium | reverse complement strand
TGCTTTTGGCGCTTCAGTTTTCTTTACTTCTGTATCCGTTGCTTTTACTTTTACGCCTGCATCCGCAACTGGTGCTTCCTCCGCTTTCTTTGCTTTATCCGTGCTTGCATTCTTTGGCAACTCAACGTGATCCGCTTTATCCCTAGCAACTTTATCGCTTTGGAACTCAGCCTGCAAAGCATAGTACTGTGCTTCCGTTAATTTAGCTGTTGGCTTAAGGTCGTCCTTAGGAAAACCTTTTTTAGCTAAGAAATCAACGATGGTATCTTGACCCACATTGAATTCTTTAGCAGCTGCTAACAGTCTTGGTAGTTTCAATTCTGACATTCTATTGTTTTTTGTCCTACTTCATTATGATTAATTCATAGGACGTTTCACCTAATACAAATATACTTTTAAAAAGCCTATTCCCCTTTATCAAACTCTTCTTGTAAGATACGACGCACGTCGGCAATCGTTTCTTTTTCCAAGTCTGTTCTTCTTTCTAATTCATCCGCGCTTAATTTCAATACGCTTCTTCCCGTATCACAACCTACACGCTTAAATTCGTCGATAATCCATGGCTCAATTTCGTCTGTAAACTCGTCCATATCAATATCAAACTCTTCTAATACTTCTTCATCCTCGCGGTATACATCTAATTCGAATCCTGTTAGTTCAGAAGCCAATTTAATATTCACTCCACGACGACCAATTGCTAAAGAAACCTGATCAGCTTGCAAGTATACTTCTGCACGTTTACGATCATTGTCTATGTTCATGAAGCTAATTTTTGCTGGCGTCAATGAACGTTGAATTAACAATTGCGTATTCGTAGTAAAGTTGATTACATCAATATTTTCGTTTTTCAATTCACGAACTATTCCGTGGATACGAGAACCCTTCATACCTACACAAGCGCCTACTGGATCGATACGATCATCGAAAGACTCAACAGCTACTTTAGCACGCTCACCTGGCTCACGAACAATTTTCTTAATGGTAATTAAGCCATCAAAAATTTCTGGTACTTCAATTTCTAATAACTTAGATAAGAATAATGGACTCGTTCTAGATAAGATAATTACAGGTGAATTATTTTTCATATCCACACGTGCAATGACAGCTCTAATATTTTCTCCTTTCTTGAAAAAGTCTTGAGGAATTTGTTCTGTCTTAGGAAGAATTAATTCATTTCCTTCTTCGTCTAATAACAATACTTCTTTTTTCCAAACCTGATAAATTTCAGCGTTGATAATTTCGCCAATACGATCAGAATATTTTTTTACTAAAGCAGTTTTCTTTAGGTCATTGATACGAGACGCCAATGTTTGCTTTGCAGCAAGGATAGCACGACGACCAAAGTCAAAAATATTAACCTCTTCTAATAACTCCTCACCTATCTCAAAGTCAGGCTCTATCTTGATTGCATCAGAATAAGAAACTTCTGCCAAAGGATTGTCCACATCATCATCGGGTCTAATTTCACGACGACGGATGATTTCTAAGTCACCTTTTTCAGCGTTTACGATAACGTCGAAATTTTCGTCGCTACCATATTTTTTTCTTAACAAAGTTTTAAATACATCCTCTACCACTTTCATCATGGTTGGACGGTCAATGCTTTCTGCGTCTTTAAACTCCTGAAAGGCTTCTATCAAATTTATACTTGCCATAACATAATTTTTTTTCAAGCTCCTCGCTTGATGATTTGTTAAAATTGAATTTGAACTATTGTTGTTTTAATATTTTCAAACGGAATCAGCAATTGTTGCTGGGTTGCTTTTTTACCCTTCCCTTCTGTCCACTCAATCAAAATATCTGCTTCTGCTACCGTTGTTAAAGTCCCTTCTTTTTTAGTGCCATCTAACAACTCCACTTCCACTTTTCTGCCTATATTTTTGTTGTATTGTCTTTTTAGTTCCAATGGCTCATCCACACCTGGTGAAGAAACCTCTAAAGCAAAATCGCCCTCTGGAAACCAACCTGATTCTTCAATGGCTCGGTATAACTTACGGTTAAAGTAAGTACACTTTAAGATAGGCAAGCCATTGTCTCCGTCTAGATATACTTTAATAATATGTCCTGGTTTAACCTTCACCCAAACCAAGAAATATTCCGGATCCTCTAGTAATAGAGGCTCAATAATGCCGTATACCCTTTCTTTTAAATCGTTTACTTCCATAGTTAAAAAAGAAGAAGGGAACGATTTCGTTCCCTTCATTTCTCTGCTTATTCTTGAACAAAGGTAATAAAACGGGATGAAATAACCCAATTTTATTGATTGAGGCCTTATTTTTGCAATATGTTCAAGCTATTTTTATACGGATTTCTAGTCTACTTTTTATATAAGGTCATTTTTCAAGTGGTGATACCCGTTAGTAAGGGGGTAAAAAAAGTGCGTCAAAATATGGAACAAATGCAACGCCAACAAGCCGATGCGTTCAAGCAGGCTCAAAATAGGGGCCCATCCAGTACTCAAAATCCAGAACAACACACTTCGGGTGGCCCTAAAAAAGAAGTGCCAACGAATGCAGAATACATTGATTTTGAAGAAGTTAAATAATAATTAGATCCTTTTCCACCCGCATACCCGATTGTAAATAGAAAACCTGCATGCCCACCGAAGCGGCTGCAATCACATTGGGTTCATTGTCGTCAATGAAAAGGGTTTCCGCCGCAATCAACCCTTCCTTATCCAAAATAAACTGAAAAGAGGCTGGATCGGGCTTTCGTTGACCCATTTTGTGAGAATAATAGGGGGTTTTGAATAAGTTTTCAAATCGCCCGCCTATCTCCTCGCTAAATTGAGGAATAAAATAATCGTAATGGATTTGATTGGTATTGGAGTACAAAAAAGTAGGGTATTTATGATTATGTGCTTTCACCCATTCAATACTTTCTTTTCGATATCCCACTAATAATGCGTTCCAGGCATTAATAATTTGATGCTTGGGTAAATTCAATTGGCATAATGCATTAAACCTTATACAAAAGTCATCCTCATTAACTAAGCCTTTTTCTAAATCAAAAAAAAGTGGGTCGGATTTATTGAGCGTAAAATGATTTTCAAAATGAGGGATCCCTAATGCCTCAAAAGCACCATACATCTTTAAAAAATCAATGTCATACAAAACATTCCCTAAATCAAAAATCAAATTCTTGGTAATGGCCATACATTAATATTAAACTTTGATGAAGATAAACAAAGCTTTTAAATATTTGTACATTTGAAGTATGAAACAAAATTTAGCACATATCGCGGTAGTGGTGAGGGACTATGATGAAGCCATTCAATACTATACTCGTATTTTGGGATTCACATTAATTGAAGACACTGTTTTATCTGAAACTAAAAGATGGGTAATGGTGCAGCCAACAGGTGCCGAAAATGGTTGCCATTTATTATTAGCAAAAGCGGCTACCCCGGAACAGGAAAAATATATAGGTTGCCAAACAGGAGGTCGGGTTTTTTTATTTTTATACACGGATAACTTTTACAGAGACTTTGAAAACTATAGCGCAAAAGGAGTTGAATTCACTATTGCGCCTCATGAAGAAGATTACGGAATTGTTGCAGTATTCAAAGATATATACGGCAACTTATGGGACCTGATTGAACCTGCGCACAAATAAATTATTATACCCTTTTAAAACGCGCGCAATTATTTTTTGTGCCCCATTGCAGCAGCCATGTGCTTACAAGCTGCATCCCCTTTGTTTAATTCTGCTTTGATGTTAGTATGAGAAGCTTCATCTCTGTTTTGGCTGAGTTTAAAAACGTGTTGTAAATCTGTTACAACAATATCAAAAGAAAAAATAGCTTTCATGTTTTGTTGCATGTAGTCTTCTGACAAGTTCTTTACTTGTGTAGGCGACTCCGCATCTTTTTCAAAATGCATAGTTAATTCAGTTAATAAATTACGAAGATGGGCTTCGTCTTTTATTTCAAGCTCCCCTTTGGCATGGACTGTTTGATAATTCCAAGTGCTGCCCATATTTTTTGTAGTATACCAGTTGGCACTTACAAATGCAGAAGGGGCAGAAAAAATTATTAAAACGTTTTTATTCATTTCAAAAGCAATGGTATGATCCTGCTTGCGCATTATATGTCCACTTATCGTAATCTTTTCATTTTCTACTTTAATTAAAACGGGTATATGCGAAGCTACTGGGAATCCTTTGGCGTCAACACCACAAATGGTTACAAAAGGATTGGCTTGCATAAAGTCAATTACTTCCTGATGATTGTTGGCTTTGAAATGAGAAATATCGTACATAAAATAATTATTAAATTGGTAAAGCAGTGGTTGCTTTAATTTCATCCATCATAAATAAACTATTAATATGCGCTACCATGGGTAACACCGCTAATTTTTCCTGATAAAACTTATTATAAGTTTCGACATCTTTGGTAACCACTTTTAAATAATAATCAAAACTGCCGGAAACTAAACTACAGGAAATAACTTCATCAAACTTTAAAATAATTTGTTCAAACTCTGCAAAATTATTCTTGGTTTGTTTATCTAAAGTAACGTGGCAAAATACGACCATGCCTAAGTCAATTTTTTTTCTATTAATTAAGGCCACATAACTCGCAATGACCCCATCCGCTTCTAATCTTTTTATTCTATCATGCGTAGGGCTCACCGATAAATTAATTTCGGCGCTGATATCCTTTAAAGTGGCCAAGGCATTTTTTTGCAAGATGCCTAAAATGGCCAAGTCAATCTGGTCTAAATTCATAACTCAAATTTGAAAGCGTAATAATTTCGGTAGAAGGGCTAAATTTAAGTCGAATTTACTGTATTTTTCTATAAATTGAAATTATTATAGTATTTTTTACTGTATTTATGTATATAATTGATAATATTTTCTTTTTGCTGAACTTTATGCAGTAATAAATTTAAATACAATGATAATTGGTTGCCCAAAAGAAATTAAGATTCAAGAATACAGAGTGGGTTTAACACCAGAAGGTGTGGACGCATTAGTTAGACAGGGACATGAAATATATATTGAAACCAACGCAGGGATGGGTTCGGGTTTTTCAGACGATGCGTATAAAGAGGTTGGAGCGCGCATTTTAAACACTGCTAAAGAAGTGTATGAAATTGCAGAAATGATTATTAAAGTTAAAGAGCCTTTGGCCGTTGAGTTCCCACATATTAAATCGGGTCAAATATTATTTACCTATTTCCACTTTGCAGCTTCTAAGGAATTAACAGACGCTATGATAAAAACGCACGCGGTTTGTATTGCCTATGAAACAGTAGAATTAGCAGACGCTTCTTTACCATTATTGGTTCCTATGTCCGAAGTGGCAGGAAGAATGTCCATTAATGTTGGTGCCTACTATTTAGGAAAGCCATTTGGTGGTAAAGGAAAATTATTAGGTGGCGTACCAGGTGTGAAGCCAGCCGAGGTATTAATTATAGGTGGTGGTATTGTGGGTACACAAGCAGCTAAAATGGCTGCAGGTTTAGGTGCCAATGTAACCATCATGGACACCAACTTAGCTAGATTAAGATATTTAAATGATGTAATGCCAGCGAATGTGGTGACACAATATTCTACTTTATTAGCGATTAAAGAAAAATTGCCAACCACCGATTTATTAGTGGGTGCAGTTTTACTTCATGGCGCTAAAGCACCCCATTTGGTGAAAAAAGATGATTTAAAATTAATGGAACCAGGTTCGGTCATAGTAGACGTAGCAGTGGATCAAGGTGGATGTATTGAAACTTGTAAACCAACCACTCACGAAAATCCAGTATTCACTATTGATAATGTAATTCATTATTGCGTAGCCAATATGCCTGGTGCGGTTCCACAAACTAGTACACGCGCTTTAACACAAGCCACTTTGCCATATGCCATTTCTATTGCCAACAAAGGATGGGAGAAGGCATGTGCCGAAAATCCTGCTTTAGCAAAAGGGTTGAATATCCGTGCAGGCAAGATTTTACACAAGGGTGTTGCGGAAGCATTTTCAGCAGCTTAATTTTATAATTGGGTTTTATACAGTTTTAGCCTAGTCCAAAAGACTAGGCTTTTTTTATGACTATTGTCAGTTTGTAAAAATAAATGAAAAATTATTGGGTAGTATAAAAATTAATCGTAATTTTACGATTAATAGAATACCATGTCAACCTATACAAACAAAGAAGAGCAAATTGCAAAATTTGCAAAAGCAATGGGACACCCAGCAAGGGTAGCGATTATTTCGCTTTTGTTAAAAAAAAGTACCTGTATATGTGGTGATATTGTGGAAGAATTACCATTATCTCAAAGTACAGTTTCACAGCATTTAAAAGAATTAAAAGCAGCTGGTATTATTAAAGGTGAAATTAGTGGCGTTAAAACCTGTTACTGTATTGATGATACTAACTGGACGAAAATGGGGGTATTGTTTAATAAAATATTTGATGCTTACACAAATACAAAAAAATGTTGTTAATTAAAATACTAAAATAAATGTTATGAAAACAGAATTAGAATTAAAAGAAATTGTAAAAGCAAAGTATAGTGAAATTGCTTTACAGGATAAAGAAACCAATATGTCTTCTTGTTGTGGTGCAGGTGGATGCAGTACCGAAATATATAATATCATGTCCGATGATTATACAAAAATGGATGGCTATGTAGCGGATGCTGATTTGGGATTAGGCTGTGGTTTACCAACTGAGTTTGCAAAAATTAAAGAAGGAAATGTGGTAGTGGACTTAGGTTCGGGCGCTGGTAATGATTGTTTTGTAGCAAGAAGAAGTACGGGTGCAGCTGGTAAAGTAATTGGTGTAGATTTTACACCTGCGATGATTGAGAAAGCTAGAGCCAACGCTGAAAAAATGGGTTATAATAATGTAGAATTTAGACAAGGAGATATTGAGAATATGCCAATCACTGATAATGTAGCTGATGTGGTAGTGAGTAACTGTGTTTTAAATTTAGTACCCAATAAGCATGCAGTTTTAACGGATATTTATAGAGTTTTAAAGCCAGGTGGACACTTTAGCATTTCAGATGTGGTATTGATAGGTGCTTTGCCAAACGAATTACGTAATGCAGCCGAAATGTATGCAGGTTGTGTGAGCGGTGCTATTCAAAAAGAAGTGTATTTAGAATTGATCAATGCTTGCGGATTTAAAAATGTGATGTTGCAAAAAGAAAAGCCCATTGTGATCCCGAATGATATTTTGAAAAATTATTTATCGGAAGCTGAAATTGCTAAGTTCAACCAATCTGATTTAGGAATTTTTTCAGTAACTGTTTATGCTGAAAAACCAACAAATACTTGTGCGCCAGGATCTGGATGTTGCTAATCAATTAGATTAAGAAAAATTAAAATTCAACCATTAAGAAATCATCCACTGTATGAAAAACATTCTAGTATTATGTACAGGCAATAGTTGTCGCAGTCAAATTGCACATGGTTATTTAGCATCCATGAATAAAGGAAAAGCAAATGTATATTCTGCAGGAGTAGAAACCCATGGAGTCAATCCTAAAGCCATTGCTATTATGAAAGAGGATGGGATTGATATTTCAGGGCATACCTCCAATAATATTACTGAATATTTTGGGATAGATTTTGATTATGTGATTACTGTTTGCGATAATGCAAAAGAACGTTGTCCCTATTTTCCAACCAAGGCTTTAAAATTTCATTATAATTTCCCCGACCCAGCAAAAGCAATAGGAACAGATGAGGAAGTGATGAATGAATTTAGATTCGTACAAAAAATGGTGAAGGAGTATTGCCGTAATTTTTCGGAAACACATATTTCTATTTAATGCGCTTCTTTAAAAAATTATAGCAAATGAAATAAAAATGGATTTGTTGACCATTTTTTTGTTTCAACAATCCATGGACTGGTATGATCTTTTATATTAGACAATATATCCCAGGCAGCTTGCATATGCGATTTCTTTAGAGCAATATTTTTATACGCTGTATTTAGAACCACATTGCCCGCAATTTCTCCGTTAATTAAATAAGCAGTATTATTAAATATTTTACCAATAATGTGATTTTTTTTACCAAAAAAACAATCCCCAATTAAAATGCCATGCACCTGCTCTTGATTTAGATCCATGATCATCATATTCTGAATGTAAGCTACTGCTTCCCCTTTTTGATTAAGAATGGTATACATGTTTGTTTTGTTGATTGGATTTTATGAGCATTTCAACAATATCAGCTGTACTATGTTTCAAGTCCAGCTTTATCGCTTTTTTCTCCGTAATCCATTGTTTAAAATATTGTTCAAAATTTTCGTCTATCTTTTTTATAACCATAATCCCTAGTTTTTCAAGTGCACTGGCATTGCAAGCTTGCTCGTAATGGTTCTTTATGGGAATGCTTAACACTTTTTTATTCATATACATCGCTTCCGCTGGGGTTTCAAAGCCACCTGCGGTAATAATACCATAACAACGAATTAAGCTACTTGTAAACTGCTCATTTTGAATGGGAAAGTAGGTGATATTATTTTTGCAAGTAATTCGATCGAACTCTTTTGAAAAAACTTCAAACTGAAAATTTGATTGTTTAAGAAAATGAGGCTCTAAATGAGTTGTAGCATACTGTGGTAGATACACTGTAATATGACCATCATTTATAGGGTTTGCTTTAATAATATCTTCCTTAATAATAGGGTTATAAATATGATGATCATAACTTTCAAAATGGAGTCCAATATGTGAATTACTTTTTACAAATTTTTCTAGTATGAAATTGCCGAGTATATTTTTTTTGTGGGGTCTTGGCGTTTTTTCACTCTGAAAGCTTGCTTGATGACCAAAATGTACACAAGGAATTTTTTTGAGTGAGCAGGCCAAGGAAGTGACAAAGTCAAAATCATTAATTATTAAGTCATATTCTTCAACCGGCAAGGACTTTGCCTCGCTATAAACGCGAAATGATAAAGAGCGTAAAATTTTAATATAATCAAGTCCCCCACTATGCTTATAAAACAAACTTACTCCCTTACTTTGATATTTTATGGGCAGATTATTTTTAAGATTCGTATTGCTCCCACTTAAAAAGAAATCAACTTCTCCATACTTTTTCAAAAAAGGATACAATTCTACAGCCCTACTTAAATGACCATTTCCCGTGCCTTGAATTGCATAAAATATTTTCATGAATCAATTAACTTAAAGCGAAACTTGAAAAGCAACTTCGCTAGTCATTACATTTAATTCCGTATTCAAATGCACGATTTTAATTTTTTGAGATGGAACATGTTCAAATTGCTTAGGGTCATATTGAAACAGATGCCATGCATTATCGTAATACTCTAAGGATGTTGAGTTTTCAATCCAATCCCCACTATTTAAATACGTAACCGATCCTTTTTCAGTAGTGACCACCCTTTGTTGGGGTTGGTGAATATGTCCACAAATCACATACTGATACCCATTTTCAATGGCCAATTCAGCAGCGGTTTGTTCAAAATTACCTATCCATGAAACGGCTTGTTTAACGCCATTTTTCACCTTCTTACTGAAACTCATCTTTTCCCTTCCCATCATCCTTGAAATCCAGTTAAATAGGCTGTTTAGTACAATTAATAAGTCATAGCCATAGCCGCCTAATTTAGCCAGTATTTTAGCACTTCCTTTGGTGGTTCTATCAAATACATCCCCGTGAAATACCCAGTTTTTTTCGCCATTTATTTCAAACACAATCTTATCTGTCAATTGAATATTTCCCATTTCAAAATCGGCATATTTACGCAATGCCTCATCATGATTACCTGTAATATAAACCACTTTTGTTCCCTTACTAGCCATGCTAAAAATCTCCTTAATAACTGCCATATGACTGGCTGGGAAAAAGCGTTTATTAAATTGCCAGATATCAATAATGTCGCCATTAAGGATTAAGGTAGTGGGATGGATGCTTCTTAAATAGTTAAGCACTTCCTTGGCCTGACAGCCAAAAGTACCTAGATGCACATCACTAATAACGCAAACATCAATTTTACGTTTTTCCATGGGTAGTGGTTTATGTAAAATACGCACAAACGTGTTATCGGATTGTTTCGCGAATATTAATTAATTATTAACTTAATGTAGAAGCTACTTGTCTTATCTTTAGAATGATAAATTCGTATTGAAATTGAACACTTTATGAAAGATAGATTTATTGCAAGGGATATTAGCTGGCTAAGTTTTAATGGACGGGTTTTACAAGAAGCAAACGATCCAACTGTGTCTCTAAGTGACAGAGTGAGATTTTTAGGCATCTTCTCTAATAATTTAGACGAATTTTTTAGAGTGCGAGTAGCCACTTTAAAAAGGATGTCTGAATTTGCAAACAAAAAGGGACATATACAAAATATGGACTTAATTGAAAGTCCTCAGCAGGTATTAGATCTTATACAAAATATTGTATTAAAACAACAAAATGAGTTTAACCGCATATGGGTTAATATCAATAAGGAGCTAAGGCTAAAAAAAGTGTTTTTGGTAGATGATAAAAAATTAACTGTAGAACAAAAACAATTTGTGAAGCAGTATTTTGACGATATAGTCAGGCCGTACATTATACCCTTAATGATAGAAAATGTACCTGAACTACCCTACTTAAGGGATAAGAGTTTGTATTTAGCCATTGTGATGAGCAATAAAAACAATGCCTATAATCAAAAGTTTTCACTAATCGAAGTGCCTTCACGTTCTATAGGTCGGTTTATTCAGCTACCATCAAAGCCAGGTACAGCATGCATTATACTATTAGAGGATTTAATACGATTTAATCTTCCCATTATATTTTCTCATTTTAAGTTTAATAAATTTGATGCGCATATATTTAAAATAACAAAAGATGCTGAAATAGATTTAGACCAAGAAATTGGGATTAATTTTATTGACAAAATTTCTAAAGGAATTAAAAACCGTCGAAAAGGAAAACCTGTTCGTTTTGTTTATGAAAAAGAAATGAATGCCGAAATGTTAGAATTTTTAATCCAGAAATTGAAATTATCGCGCAAAAGTAGCATTATACCTGGTGGGCATATTCATAATTTTAGACATTTTATGGATTTCCCAAATGTCATACCTGTAAAAAATATTCGACCTACCGCATTAATCCATCCAGCTTTTAAGAAAAAGGATTTGATTTCCGATGTAGTGCTAAAAAAAGACGTGATGCTACATTTCCCTTACCATACTTATGATCCAATCATAGACATGTTAAGGGAGGCTGCCATGGACGATGCCGTTACAAGTATCAAGATAACTGCGTACCGTTTAGCAAGTAATTCTAAGGTGATCAATGCACTTATCAATGCAGCTAGAAACGGCAAACAGGTGACCGTATTCTTGGAATTGAAGGCAAGGTTTGACGAAGAAGCAAATTTAGAATGGAAAACCATCATGGAAGAAGAGGGCATTAACGTGCTAGTTGGAGTACCTAACAAAAAAGTGCACGCTAAGCTATGTATTATTCAAAAAAAATTAGGTACCCGAATTGTTAAATATGGTTTTGTAAGTACAGGTAATTTAAATGAAAAGACAGCCAGGGTATATGCGGACCATTGTTTACTGACCGCTTCTAATACCATTATGAATGAAGCCAATAGAATTTTTAATTACTTGGAAAACTGGCAACAAGGAGACAAGCCCATAGCAAAAATGAGCAATCTACTCATCTCTCCAATCAATATGAGGAATTCAATTATTGAGTTCATACAAAATGAAATTGCCATTGCTAAAAAAGGAAAGAAGGCTGCCATTACAATTAAGCTTAATTCAATAACCGACATCTCCTTAATAGAGCACTTATATAAAGCGGCTAAAGAAAATGTAGAAGTTCATTTAATAATCAGAGGCATTACCACATTAAAGGTGAACAATGACAAAATGAATTCAAAATTGAATGCAATAAGTATAGTAGATCAATATTTAGAACATGCTAGGGTGATGATATTTCATAATAACGGCAATGAAAAAGTTTATATATCAAGTGCGGACTGGATGGTTAGAAATTTAGACCATCGCATTGAAGTAGCTGTACCTATTAATGATAAAGCAATAAAAAAAGAATTAATTGATATCATTCATATCCAATTAAAAGACAATCAAAAAGCAAGAGTGCTAGACGCCTCGTTAATAAATAAATATGTACCTTTGAAAGGAAGGAAATATAAGTCACAGGAAGAGACTTATCTGTATTTAAAAGGTAAAAAATGATAAATTGATACTCGCAGCAATAGATATTGGTAGTAACGCAGCAAGGCTTCTTATTTGTGAAGTGGTCATCAAAGGAAAAGAAACCGAATTTAACAGGTTAAATATTGTTAGAATACCGCTTCAATTGGGATTTGATGTATTTGAGAAGGGATTTATTGGAAGCCGTAAGAAAAAAATGCTCATAGATACTATTAAAGCTTATAAACAACTCATGAAAGTATATGAGGTGGAGCATTATATGGCTTGCGCCACCAGTGCCATGAGGGATGCACAAAATAGCAAGGAAATTATAAAAGAAATTGAAGCTGAAACCAGTATTGAAATTGAAATTATATCAGGTGAATTAGAGGCAGAAATCATATATGAAAATCACATTGCCGAATTATTAGACAAAGAGCATAGTTATTTATATATGGATGTTGGCGGCGGTAGTACCGAGCTTACCTTATATCATAATAATGAGTTAGTGTTACAAAAATCCGTGAATATTGGAACGGTTCGTATGCTCACCAATAAGGTAACAGATGAAACCTGGGAAGAGCTAAAAGATATTTGTAAAAATATTGCTGAAAAATACAACCATGTTACTGGGATTGGTTCAGGAGGGAATATTAATAAAATCTTTTCCCTGCTAAGATCTAAAAATGAAAAATATCTTCATGCAAATGCAGTCAAAGAAATGCAAAAAGAGATATTACAGCTAAGTGTTGATGAAAGGATGAAAAAATACAATATCAAAAAAGATAGAGCCGAGGTAATTGTTCCTGCGATACAGATTTATATGAACCTATTTAAATGGTGTGGTATTGAGCAGATTTTAGTTCCTAAAATTGGGCTTGCAGACGGCTTAATTCAACATTTATACGACCAAGTATTAAAAGATGCATAAGATTAAAGAAGCTTAGAAAACATTTTCTTTATATAGGTAAATTTCCTCCTGGTATAAAATCGTTGATTTAAGGTAGAATTAATACCACAGGCAACTGTTAATTTGGCCGCCTCTGCTTTCATACAACTTGTTTCAATAAAATCATATAATATATCTGCAGCTTGTAATTTTCTAAATTTAGGGGCTATATAAAAATGTGCAATTTCTGCAATCAGATCATTTTCAAAAATTTCACTATAATATCTTAATGCAAGACAGCCAATAGATTTATTTGTATCAAACGTTTCTACTATAAAAAAGTGGAGTTGATTGTCCTTTAACTTAGTTTCAAAAATAGCAACAAACTCTTCTAATCGAAGAAAGGAATTGGTATAGCCCTGATAAGAATCAAAAAATATTTGAGCATCTTTAATATCTGCTTTCCTGAATTCGTATCTAATTTGCTCGCTTGCCATTTTACAAAATTCAATGAAAAACGGATACTTAACTTTAAATTGATATTATCAAATTGTTAAGTAGCAGCAAGGATTTAAGCCAAATAAAAAGCGCCCCAATAAATTGGAGCGCTTTTGTATAAAACTATAACAATTATTAAATACTAATTTATTTCCATGATGTCCAACCTCTCCACCATGCTTGGTTCACACCAGATGTTGCAACCGCACCTCTAAAAGTTGCAGTCTTATCAAAGAATGCATCTTGTAACAATGCATCAGAGAAACTACCATTAGATTTATAATCCAAAGACGTATTCAATCCTAATGTACCAAAAGCAGTACTTAAGTTACCTGAAGTTGCTGGGCCTGCACTCGCATATGGAGTAAAGTCAGGATTCGAATAGTTGAATGGTTGAATTAATTTTAAGATATTTGGCTCTGAAGAACTTAATATAGTATTATTATAAAAAGGTGTTGAGAAAACAGCTAATAAATCAGCATCTGTTTTATTAGTGCTTGCACCAGATTTTCCAACATATAATAAATCCACGGTATTACCTGCTAAGGTTACATTCTTTATTCTTGTAACACTATCCGTTAAATTTTTATAAGTAGACCCATTGGTAGTTACTTTAGACTCGTCAATAACTAAAGCTCTTGGCCATCCTGCAAAAATTGCATTTTGAATGGAGATACCAGAGTTTCTTCTAATTTGAGCACCTGCATAATACAAGTTATTTCCTTTTCCAGAAGCTGGATTAATTCTTGGTCCGATTGCAGTGATATTAGAGAAAACTGCAGTTGTTTTTGGTGTAAAATCAGATCCATTACCATCATTATCAGATTCAAATGCCTCTGAGTTAGAGATATCGGCAATTAAAGAGTCTCTTAACACGATACCAAATTGTACTTTACCAGAATACCCAAAGTCTGTATCAAAATCGTCGTCCTGTGTCTTATAAGCAATTAAATACTTACAGTTCACGGTTCCACCAAACCACTCGTAAGCATCATCCTTTGCATAAGTAACTTGGATATGATCAATAGTAGTACCACTGCCCACAGCAGCCATTGTTAAACTATTCAACTCATTATCTGGTTGATATGCATAACCAGCATATTCGATTCTTACATATTGTAAAATACCACTATTGTCAGCATTATTTGCAGTAGGGTATTCAGTATCACCTGAACCGGCTAAACCATACCCTACAGAGGCATCATTGATTCCACCTTCAACGGAAGTTAAACCTTTATAGGCAGTTCCTTTCCATGTTAAGGATTGGTTTACAGATGCAGTACCTAATAATACAATACCACCCCAATCACCTGAAGCTGGATTAGCAGCAGCAGAAGTGAAAATAATTGGTTTTTCAGCCGTTCCCTTTGCAACTAATTTTGCACCACGGCAAATAACTAAAGCAGCCACATCTGTACCTGATTTACCCATTACTTTTGCACCTTCTTGAACTGTCAAAGTAACCCCTTTCGTAACATAAACGATACCAGATAAGTAGTTTACGTCTTTAGCTAATAAAGTGGTGTCCTTTGTAATTTTACCAGATAAGGTAATTGTGTTTGACACCGCACCTACTGGAGCAATTTCCTTCGTTACTACGAAGATTTCTTTTTCGCCATCTGTTTCAATCTTTCTGCAACCAGTGATGGCTAAAAAAGCTAGAGATAAATAAAATAATTGTTTCATTGTTGTTTGTATTTAAAAAAAGTTTTTGATTTAGTTTATTATAAAGTGTAATTAATTGTTACGCCATAAGTAGTACCAAATTTTCTAGAAAACCGAAGTCCGTCCTTGGCAGCATCATAACCAGTATTGCTGTCGCCATTTTGATAGAAAATTTGTCTTTGATTTAATAGGTCAGAAATAGTCATTTTAACTTCCGCTTTGTTATTTGCGAACTTTTTGCTCACTTGAAAATCAATCAATGCTCTTGGATTTTCATATACATCTGGTGAACCTGCACCAGCTTGAATATCACCCACTAGATAAATACGCTTACCCACTTGGTTAACCAAGGCGGTAATGTTTAAACCTTTTTCAGCTACATCGTATAATAATCCGGCGTTAATTAAATAAGGTGATTGTCCTTGTAATGGTCTGCTAATTCCTATATTTTTATCCTCTATTTTTGAATTGATATAAGAACCATTCGCTTGTAATGTAAAGCGCTTGCTTAATTTTTTTCTGCCTTCTAACTCAAATCCAAAAGCAGTCGCTTTAGCAGCATTTTGGAACGAGAATAAACTAGATCCACCTGAACCTTCTTGATAAATACTTTCAATTGGATTTTCAAAGTTCTTGAAGAAAACACCAGCTGTGAACATTTCACCTGCAGAAGGGTAATATTCATATCTTAAATCGGTATTGGTGATTTTAGTTCTTTTTAAATCAGGATTACCAGAAACAGACGCGTTTAATTCAAAATCGTAAATACTTAACGCAGACAACTCTCTTAATTCAGGTCTAATTACTGTTTGAGAACCTGTAAGTCTTAGGTTTGCTTTTTCAGTTAATTTAATTGAAGCATTTACACCAGGTAAGTAATCGGTAACCTGAGAATAAGTATGTCGAGGATCCCACTTTTTAACCGAGCCAACCAATTGGTCAAAATTCTCAACTCTTAAACCCCAAACCACTCTTAAGCCATTTGAAATTTTATTGTCAAACTGTAAGTAACCGGCATTTAAGATGGTATTTGCTAAATATCTGAAATTTCTATTTTGAATGGAGTTGAAAGCAAATTTATTATCATACCCATTTCCAAAATTAGATGATGCGAAAGCCTGATCGGCTGGTAAACTTCTTAAAGAAAGGTTATCAATTGGCATTGTAATAGCAAATAATTGCGCATCATACAAACGATCTTTCACTTGTATCATATACCCCGCCTTGATAGTTTGTTGATTCAATTTCAATGTTAAATCACCACCTCCGGTGTATATATAATCAGATAAAGATTTGAATACACGGCTACCTGATTGTTGTGATAACGTGTTTGAAATATTCAATACATATGGATCTGACCCATTTATATTTTTAGTATACAAAATTCTTCTCTGATCTGGACTGTACGCATCTAAAATATTAAATGCACCATACCAATTGAATTTTAATTTTTGAGATAAACTATGCTCACCATTTAACTGATTGGTGAAAAATGTATTTTGATCAAAAACAAATTCATTTCCTTTTACCAATTGTTGTCTATCATAAACAGTTCCAGCTCTCTGAGTAAATATGTTTGAAGTCTTAACATTCACAATCGCCTTGTAGCTAATTTTATTTAATGGGTTTAAGAAAATTGATAAACCTGCAATACCACCCATATTAATATCATTAATATACTTATTGTCATTTAATGCTACATAAGAAGAAAAGCCATCATTGGACAACTGATTTTGATTATTCACATTGTCTTGAAAACGATAAGCATTCGCATAGCTAATACCAATAATGCCACCAATTTTCTTCCCCCACAAGGTTCCAGAAAAACCACCATTCATTTGCAAACTGACATTTGGTTTTGCCGTAGTCGTTAGTGGCGACCAATTATTTGACATAGTCTTTCCCATTGCTGTTTTAGCAGCCATGCTAGAAGTGTCAAAATTAGATTTAGTCGTATAGCCCATTGGTAAAGATCTAGAGCCATCGTCAATACCATACCAATCTGTTTTACCACTCTTATCTTTCAAAAATTCTTTCCCAGTGATTAAGCTGTTTGCACTTGTTCCTATTTGAATATTAAAAAAGTTTTTAGAAGGGACGTCCTTTGTATTTACTTGAATTAAACCACCTGCCCACTCTCCTGGTAATTCAGGTACGAATGCTTTATTAATAATGATATTATCAATGATTTGAGAAGGAAATAAATCAAAAGAGAATGTCTTACGGTCAGGCTCTGTACTTGTAAGTAAAATTCCATTTAACATTGCTTGGTTATATCTATCCGCCAAACCTCTTACAATAATATATTTGCCTTCTTGTATTGAAGCACCCGGTGTTCTCTTTAAAATTTCTGCTGTGTTTCTATCTGGGCTTCTTTTAATAGACTCTGCAGAGATCACAGAAGCTACTGTATTTGTATTTTTTTGGAAAGCAATCAAGGCGTTATCAGTAGCCCCTTTATTAGTTCCTCTATTCGTACTTACCACTACATCTTTTAAATTTTTATTATTCTCTTCTAATAATAAGTCCGCAGAAACTTCCTCGCCAGCAGTAATTGCTTTAACTGTAATAGAGTTTTCTTTATATCCTACATAAGAAGCCACCAAAGTGTATTCTTTATTTATATCTATTGAAAAAGTAAATCGACCTTCAACGTCGGTCTTTGTTGATTGCGCCCTGTCCCCTTTTAAACTTACGGTTACTCCAATTAAAGCCTCGTTTTTAGTATTGGTTACTTTACCAATAAATTTAGCTTTTTGAGCTTGCGCAAATAACGTAGAAAAAATGATGGTAATGAGTATGAATAGCCTTTTCACGGTATTGGTTTGTTTGTACCGCAAATATTAGACTCTAATGTTACCGAATTGTTACCTCAATGTGAACTTAATATTAACTTTGCAAAGGCAGGTTACTCAATATATTTAAATACTTGATTATCAATATTATTTTTTAGACAATTTTAAAATTAAATCGGGTGATGCTAATTTAAGATTGGAAATATCAATTTGAATCCCCCCCTTAGTAACATTGCCTTTAATCCATGTACCATTATTTACCACTAAAATGGTGGCGGCATTGTATTCGCCAGGTATTATAATAATATTATCATTGGGTTTTTCAAAAATATGGACAAAAACAAAATCTTTGTTTTGCGTCGTTACCCCCCATGTTTCAGCAGGCATTGGTCCCCCCCTTGTTCCATAAATAGTGGTACCAAACTGTTTAGTCCATTTACCCACCAGGGCTAAGGTATCAGAAAATTCCATTCCTATTTCTCCATTGGGCATAGGACCCACATTTAATAATAAATTGGTATTGCGTCCTGCTGCTCCCACTAAGGTTCTAATTACTTCTGGATATGACTTATAATGATGGTCATTTATTTTAAAACCCCAAGCATCATTCATGGTAACACAGGATTCTAAAGGAAGGGAAGAGGCAGTTTGAAAACTTAAACCAGATTTATTTTGTCCAGGTAAATCCTGTTCAAACATTTGAAAGTCTTCACCATTAATGGGATCCAAATGATGGTTGTTTCCAATCATACAAGCCGGCTGTAGTGTATGGATTAAGCTATAAATTTCATCATACTTCCAATCAACTCTTGAACTTCTATCGGCCGAGCCTTCCGGATTGGTCTGATCCCAATGTCCATCAAACCAAATACAAGAAATAGGACCATAATTAGTGAGTAGTTCTGTTAACTGATTTTTCATGAACTGCAAATAAGAAGCATAATTACTCTTTTGCGTACGGCCTGCTTTTTGCCCTGTTCTTCCGGTTTCATACGGATAGTCGTTCCTACTCCAATCTAATGTAGAATAATACAATCCCAATTCAATGCCCTGCTTTTTACATTCTGCCGCTAACATTTTTAAAACGTCTTGCTTGTAAGGCGTATTGGTAATTTTCCAATCTGAATATTTAGTGTCCCAGTTAGAAAAACCATCGTGATGCCTGGTAATAAAAACAATATACTTCATGCCGGCATCCTTGGCCGTACTCACCCATTTAGCCGCATCAAAATTAATGGGGTTAAATAATTTTATTAATTTTTTATAATCATTTACTTGAATGCCATGATTTTCCATTACCCATTCGCCGTCACCCAATACACTAGAAGCGCCCCAGTGAATAAACATACCAAACTTTCGGTCTTGAAATGAAGTCCTAGTCTTTACATTATCGGTAGTCGGTGTATAAACTTGAGTAAGACTTTGTGCTTGTGTTTGAAAGATAGAAAAGCAAGTAAGAAAGACTAATATTTTTTTCATGAGACTTTTTATGGTTCATTAAATTTAATTAAAAAACGATAAAAACGCTGCAAAAGATCTTACTAATCTAAATGGTATACACTATGCAGGTCGTCTGTATTTTTAAAATTTACACCTAAATCTTTGATGAGGCGATCTTTTACGTCATACGCCCAGCCGTGAAGGTGTAAATTTTGATTGCGCTTCCATGCATTTTGAACGATAGACGTTTTTCCTAAATGAAAAACTTGTTCAGTCACATTGAGTTCTACAAAACGGCGCCCTCTTTCATCGGGATGCGTGATGGCATCAAGCTCTAAATAATTCATACGATACACGTCTTTTAAATGACGCAACCAATTATCAATCAATCCTAATTGTTTGTTATGCATGGCAGCTAACACACCACCACATCCGTAATGTCCGCAAACAATAATATGTTTTACCTGCAATACTTCTACTGCATAAGAAAGCACGCTGAGCATATTCATGTCACTATGCACCACCATATTGGCAATATTTCTGTGAACAAAAACATCACCCGGCTTGGTACCTGTAATCTGATTGGCAGGCACTCTACTGTCCGAACATCCAATCCACAAATATTCTGGATTTTGCGAATCTGCTAAATTATTAAAAAAATTAGGATCTAATGCCAGCTGTTCAGCTACCCATTTTTTATTATTCTCTAATAATTTATTGTATGAATTTTCCATAAATCAAGTAATCATTTACCTCGTAAAAATAAGCTTATTTAGCTTAATTTTAAAGAATGAATATGTCAGTTGAAATAATGGGATGGATTGGCTCCTTGCTTATTGTAGGATCCTATGCATTAAATATTACAGGAAAGCTTGAAGCTACTAACAAATGGTATGTTTGGGCTAATATCATAGGAGGCTTTTTATTTATCATCAACACCTATTTTCATCAGGCCTACCCTTCCATGTTTGTAAATATTGTTTGGGTGATTATTGCATTTGTGATGATTTTTAAAAACAAAAGAAAATAATTCTTTTTAAATTTTAATTGTATCCATGAATTGGGTGAAGAATTTTTATATAAATTATATTTTAAAGTTCACAATACTCAGTATTGTCCTTGGATTTTATATTGGTTCTGCCACTGCATTATTTTTAGCAGGATTGGAAGCCGTAACCCAATATAGAGCACATCATCAATGGATTATTTATACTTTGCCTATAATAGGACTTGTTATTGGATGGTTGTATTACCAATACGGAGTGGTGGCAAAAAAAGGAAATAATTTAATCATTGAACAACATCGGGCAACACAAAAAGAAACCATCCCATTTATCATGGCACCGTTGGTTTTTATAACTACCCTGCTAACGCATTTAGTTGGGGGTGCTACTGGACGCGAAGGTACTGCAGTGCAAATGGGGGGCGCTATTGCCGATCAGTTCACAAAAACCTTTAAATTAAATGAACAAGAGCGCAACACTTTATTAATGATGGGTGTGAGCGCAGGTTTTAGTGCTGTATTTGGTACCCCCTTTGCGGGCGCAGTGTTTGCATTAGAAATTATGTTGTTTAAAAACTGCAAGTGGTGGGATATTTTACCAAGTTTTGCAGCCGCTTTTTTTGCGCATTATGTTTGTATTCATTGGGGCTTAAGCCATACCGAATATGCTATTTATTTAATTCCTGCGATAGATATCAACGCTATTGCTTGGGCAATGTTTGCTGGAACTATATTTGGATTGGCCGCATTCTTATTTTCAAGCTTACAAAAATATTGGAGTATGCTATTTGGTAAAATAAAGTATGAAATCTTAAGGCCATTTGTAGGGGGCGTTGTTTTGATTATAGCCATTCAGCTGCTGGGAACAGAAAAACATCTTGGGCTAGGTATCCCCACGATTATTGAATCTTTTTTACGCCCCTCCGGTACATATGATTTTATGATTAAAATTTTATTGACCACTTTTACTTTAAGTGCGGGCTTTAAAGGTGGCGAAGTAACTCCCTTATTTTTTATTGGTGCCACTTTGGGCAATGTGCTCATTTGGTTTATTCCTTTACCAATGGGATTACTAGCAGGAATGGGCTTTGTTGCTTTATTTGCAGGTGCTACACAGGCAGCTGTCACGGGCATTGTATTAGGTATAGAAATGTTTGGGCTAAGGGCGGGCGTTTACATTGGCCTGGCAAGCATACTTGCTTATTTCACTTCGGGCATGGACGGAATTTATTCTGCTCAGCTAAAAGAAGGGGTAAAATATAAACTATACGATTATCTAAAACGAGTTGCAAAATTATAAATAATTACTATGGCCAATTTAAAATTAGTGGAAACGGAAAAGGAATTAATTGGATTAAAACAATTACAAACTAATAATTTAAGAAGACTCATTGGTGAAGAAGAAGCCATGAAGGAAGGGTTTGTTACTTCTGAATATGAATTATCCTTGTTACAAAAAATGCATAATATTCATCCTTCCATTATTGTCAAAGAAGGGGATGAAGTGGTGGGCTATACCATTGTGACCAATAAAGCCGTGTTGGGCGATCATGTAGAAATAGACCACTTGTTTAATACCTTAGATGCCACCCAATACAATGGAATATTTTTAAAAGAAAGCAATTATATATTGATAGGTCAGGTATGTGTTGCTAAAAGTCATAGAGGGCAGGGCTGGGTACCACAGATGTATGAATACTATAAACAATTACACGCAAAGGATTATAGCTTCTTGGTAACGGATATCTCTCAAGCCAATAAAAGATCGGTGCGCATGCACCAAAAAATTGG
>CAIOYQ010000072.1 GCA_903862505.1 uncultured Bacteroidota bacterium | reverse complement strand
TACTTGGGATTATATATATTTTATTACAAGGGTACGCTTTTTTAGATGCTTCTATTTCGGTAGACATTGCTATTGCAGTAGGCGGTATCACAGGGTTCGTCTATGTAATGTTATTAAAAAGAGGCAAAGATTTAGGGAAATGGATGCATCAGCTATTACATTTGTTAAATAATAGTTTAAGCCCCAAAAATTAATGGCTAAAAAATCTCCGATACGAATAGCAGGGAAAAAAATATTGATTGTTTTAAATATTTTAATTTCTATACTTATTCTTTACCCTTTATTTTTTTCACCCACTACGCTTGTTTGGATTAATGGATTTTTAGGTTTAATCATCCCCTATTTATTGGTATTAGAACTTTTACTTTTATTTTTTTGGTTAGTTGCAAAACCAATCATAGCAAGCATTCCTTTGCTTACTATGATCATTGGCTGGAAATTTATTTATGTTTTATTTGGGTGGCATCCTGGAAATCCTTTCCCAAAAAATAAAAAAGAAAATACCCTACGTATCATTAGCTGGAATGTGAGTGGCTTTAATGGCAATCAAACCACCACCACTTTAAAATTACGCACTCAAGAAATTGCTTACTCTATTCAAAAATGGAGCCCCGATATTATTTGTATGCAGGAATACAACACCAACGA
This sequence comes from uncultured Bacteroidota bacterium, assembly GCA_903862505.1. GTDB lineage: Bacteria > Bacteroidota > Bacteroidia > Chitinophagales > Chitinophagaceae > Sediminibacterium. Next base: position 5,653 of record CAIOYQ010000072.1, on the reverse strand, counting down.
AAGACCCAACGACGTAGCAAATCATGCACAATATTTTAAAGAACAATATCCTTATTCTTATTTCTCAAAAGACTATCAAACGAAAGAATTGGCATATTATTCGGGATGTATTATTTATTCGAAATATAAGATTATTGATGTTCAACGCTTTCCTTACCAAAATAAAGAGAGCTTAATTGCAGCTACTATTTTAAAAGGGGATGATACCATCCGTATTTACACCACTCATTTAGCATCCTATAGATTCAAACAAAAAGATTTTGATGCCATTGACGATGCCACAAAAAACAAATGGGGTGTGGTGCGTAAAATGAAACATGCTTTTGAAGAAAGAGCCATACAGGCTGCAATGGTAGAAAAAGAAATAAATAGCAGTCCTTATCCCACCATCATCACGGGTGACTTTAATGATGTGCCTAATTCCTATACCTATCATAAAATAGGCAATGGATGGCAGGATGCTTTTTTAGCAAAAGGTTTTGGCTTTGGAGCAACCTACTTGGGACTTTCGCCGATTCTTAGAATTGACTACATTTTAGCCAATGAAAAATGGGAGGTTAAATCCTGGGATCAAACCGATGAAAACCTAAGTGACCATCATATGATCATGGCAGATCTATTGTTAAAAAAACAATAATCCGTTGCTTAAAATAAAATATATTTGTGTCACAGTATGGCACTAAAAATTTACAACTCCCTAACGCGTCAAAAAGAAGTTTTCGAACCTATTAATGCTCCTTATGTGGGCATGTATGTTTGCGGACCTACGGTAAGCGGAGAAAGCCATTTGGGTCACGCACGCCCTTTTATCACTTTTGATGTGGTGTTTCGTTATTTATTACACAAGGGGTATAAAGTGCGTTATGTTCGCAATATTACGGATGCGGGTCATTTTGAGGAGGAAGGAAAACAAGCAGAAGACAAAATTGCATCCAAAGCTATTTTGGAGAAACTAGAACCCATGGAACTGGTGCAAAAATATACGCACTTGTATCATTGGGCCATGGAGCAGTTTAACAATTTACCTCCTAGCATTGAACCCACCGCAACAGGTCATATAGTGGAACAAATTGAAATGATCAAAACCATTATTAAGGATGGGTACGCCTACGAAAGCAACGGTTCTGTTTATTTTGATGTAATAAAATACAATGAAGACTATTCAAAGAAGAACCAACCTTATGGAATTTTAAGTGGGCGTAATTTAGAAGAGCAATTAGAAACTACGCGTGAATTAGAAAATCAGGAAGAGAAACGAAATAAAGTAGATTTTGCTTTATGGAAAAAAGCACCAATTGAACATATCATGCGCTGGCAAAGCCCATGGGGAGAAGGTTTCCCGGGATGGCATATTGAGTGCTCGGCCATGGCCACTAAATATTTAGGCAAACGTTTTGACATTCACGGTGGTGGGATGGATTTACAATTTCCACATCATGAGTGTGAGATTGCACAAAGCAATGTTTGTAATCACGAAATTCCTGCGCGTTATTGGATGCACAACAACATGATTACGATTAACGGTCGTAAAATGGGGAAGAGCTATAACAATGTGATTAAGCTAAGTGAATTGTTTACCGGCAATCACCCAGAATTAACACAGGCTTATGCACCTATGACAGTGCGCTTCTTTATTTTACAAAGTCAGTATCGCGGCACTTTGGATTTTAGCAATGAAGCATTGCAAGGTGCTGAAAAAGCATTAAAGCGATTAATGGAAGGCTACGAGTGGTTAAAGACACAAAGCTTTACCATAGGGGGCACTGCTTCTGATGCAGTTTTAGATGCACAACTAAATACATGGGCTAAAGAGTTAGAAATATTCATGGACGATGACATGAACACGGCTAAAGTGGTAGCCAATTTGTTTGAAATATTACCTAGCATTAATTCCTTAAAGGACAAACATATAACAGTAGATGCATTAAGTGGGGACACTTGGATTTTTATACAAAATCAATTGACTTTATTTATTGAAAATATTTTAGGTATCAAGGTGTCAACAGGAGCTAATTTAGAACAATTAAAAGGCGTGATTGATTTATTAATTGAAATTCGCAAGGACGCAAAAATCAGCAAAGATTTTGCCACCAGCGATAAAATCAGAAATCAATTAACTGAAATGGGCATTCAATTAAATGACGAGAAGGATGGCTCCATGAGCTATACTTTCTCTTAATACTCCACAAAAATAATTTTATTGATTAGTGATCACAATCATCGGCGTGTGCATGGTTATGCATCCTGCAACGATTGTGGTTGTTGATATGTGCGATAATAATAAAAAAGGCAGCAGGAAATAATAAAATCAATTCAATTTCTCTAAAGGCCATTCTGCTCAACATAAGGGCTATTCCAATACTAAACAAAATAATGGGTTTAAAGGAATGATGGTGTTTTTTATATCCATGGTATAAAGAATAAGCACCAATGGCAAAAGACAATAAGATCATCCCAAACTCAAATTGAAAATTGTGCAAGATATTGATGCCCAATAAAGGAAGGCTGCTAAAAAATAAAGGCAATAATGCACAGTGAATGGCGCAGGCCAAAGATGCTCCAATCCCAATTGCGTCCCAATTCCATTTTTTAAACATGGTACAAAGATAGGACAACTAAAATAATATTACCTTTGTAGGCCAAAAGGGTTTCATATCTTTTAAAATCATGTTTATGTCTAAGAAGCTTATCGTTTATATTGTATTTTTCACTGTTTTATTAGGCGCTTTTTATTATTTTTTATTTAAAGGAACAGACAACTGGAAAGTGAAAATGCCTACGCTAAGCTATGTAAAACCTTTTCATTTTACCAATCAGGATGGTCAAATAGTATCAGACTCCAATGTATACAATAAGGTTACAGTGGTAGAGTATTTTTTTACTACCTGTAAAGGCATTTGCCCCAAACTCAATACCAACATGAAGGAGGTGTATATGTTGTATAAGGACGAACCTGATTTTCAAATATTTTCACATACCTGCAATCCGGAAACCGATTCAGTGCCGGTATTAAAACGTTATGCCGATTCTTTAAAAGTAGATACAAAGAAATGGATTTTCTTAACCGGTCGCAAGGACAGTTTGTATCAAATGGCTAGGGGCTCTTATTTATTAGATGATCCTAAAAACAATGTAGAAAAAATAGAGGATCAGTTTATACATACTCAGTTTTTTGCATTGGTAGATAGAAATGGAAAAATTCGAGGTAAAATTTATGATGGCTTAAAAGCATTAGAAGTTCAACAATTAAAAACGGATGTTGGTAGATTATTAAAAGATAAATAATACAGAATGATTTTTGTAACAGGCGCAACTGGTTTAGTGGGATCGCATTTAATAGCTTCTTTAACAGAAAAGGGATTGGTGGTGCGTGCATTGTATCGAAAAATCATTCCTGTTTTTAAAGGATCCGATAAAGTGCAATGGATACAAGGAGACTTATTAGACGTGAATAGTTTGGAGGAAGCAATACAAGGGGTTACACAAGTATATCATTGTGCAGCGATTGTTGCATTCTCGCCAAAACAAGCTGCTGCTATGTTACAGGCCAATGTGGAAGGAACGGCGAATGTAGTAAATATTTGTATTCAACATCAAATTCAAAAATTAGTGTACGTAAGTTCGGTTGCTGCTTTAGGAAGAATTAGAGAAGACGCACCCGTTGATGAGACCATGAACTGGACGCCCGAAACAAGCAATAGCATTTATGGAAAGTCAAAATATTTTGCCGAAATGGAAGTATGGAGAGGGATGGGTGAAGGATTAAATGTAGCGATCGTAAATCCTGTAATTATATTAGGAGCAGGGGATTGGAACAAAGGCTCTTCCGAAATTTTTAAATCGGCCTATGATCAGTTTCCATGGTATTCAAAAGGGGTAAGTGGTTTTGTAGATGTATTAGACGTTATTGATGCCATGCAAATATTAATGCAAAGCGATGTGCAAGGACAACGTTATATCATTAGTGGTGCAAATTTGCCATACCAAGAAATATTTACGCGTATTGCCAATGCATTTAATAAACGTCCACCGCATAAAAAAGTAACCCCTTTATTAGCAGCCATTGTTTGGCGATTAGAAGCAGTGAAAGGAGCGATTACCGGAAAGACGCCATTATTAACCAAGGAAACCGCTGCAACTGCTCAAGCGGTGGTGCATTTTGATAATACTAAGTTCTTAAATGCCTTTCCTGAATTTAAATATCGCGCTATAGAAGATACCATCTTCAGAACCTGCGCTGAACTAAAGGCGCTCCATCATTTAGATTAAGGTTTTTTATCCTCCATTACTTTCTTCCAAAGTTCTGGTATACGTTTAATCCAAACATATTCCCTGCGCTTTATACTTGCTTCCTCTGCAGGGAAGCCCATATAAATTTTATTTCCTTTCAAGGAACTTGGTACACCTCCTTGCGCCAAAACCACTGCATTTTCTCCAATGGTCAGGGTCTTTCCAACACCCACTTGCCCCCAAAGGGTCACGCCGGCTTCTAATTTAACGCCTCCAGCAATGCCCACCTGAGCGGCAATCAAACAGTTTTCGGCAGTTTGGGTATCGTGTCCAATATGTACCATATTATCAATCTTGGTGCCCATGCCAATTTTAGTATCTCCACTTACGCCTCTGTCAATGGTACAACCACATCCAATCTCCACCTTATCCTCTAAGACCACTCTTCCACAACTCAACATTTTTTGATACCAAGCAGGTCGATTCTTTTTTGTGTTATAATAAAAAGCATCTCCACCAATGACCGTATTTGCTTGAATAATTACTTCATCCCCAATAAGGGTGTCCGCTAAAATAGTTACGCCAGGATAAATGATACAACGCTTTCCAATACAAACATTATTTCCAATAAACACATTGGGCATAATAACAGTGCCTTCCCCCACTATTAAGTCTTTACTAATTGGATCCGCGCTTATCATTAAAGGTTTAAAATGCTTTACAATGGTTAAATAAGCTTCAAAAGGATCATTGCAGTACAATAATACTTTACCTGTGGGAATGGTTACGTCTTTATTATTGATAATGATACAAGATGCAGCACTTTGTAAACATGTATCATAGTATTTTGGATGATCAACAAACACAACATCCCCTTTTTCTACCTGATGAATTTCATTCACTCCGGTAATTTCTAATTGATCATTTCCAACAATTTCTGCTCCTATTAATTCGGATAACCATTTAATAGAAACGGGTGCAATAAGCTTCATAATTGTGTTTTTTGGCCTAAATCAAAGGTAACGAGGCTTTTTTGTAAAAAAATTTTTTTCCTGTTTTTCTGCCCAAAAATGTTCCATAAGATCAGTTCGGGCATCTAACTAATATGTATACAAAGTAATCATTTTTTTAAAATGTAATTTTATGAAAGCCTTTGTTTACAATACTTTCAGCCAATCTAAAAAATATTTTCTTATAAAATTATTTTTATCAAAGCATAAATTTTAACACAAAAAATAAATTGTGTAACGTCTTATAAAGTGCCTTATTGTGGATAACCCCAAAAAATTTGTTTAAAAAATTTTTTGAATTAGGATAAAGTATATTTAATATTGTGATGGGAATCTAATTCCCGTACGTACTAACCCATCTATATACGAGGTCCCACATCAGTGGGACTTTGTTTTTTTAGACCTATTTATTG
>CAIOYQ010000071.1 GCA_903862505.1 uncultured Bacteroidota bacterium | reverse complement strand
TTTCAAAATGTTGCGTTTTCTTTAAAGCAACACCTGGATAATTTACTTGGACAGAAGCTTTAGTGAAGTCGGAGCTAGTGGACCTTAACAATACCTGCACCTTATTGTAATTCATGTTCACGAACCAATTGCTTGGATAAGCATCTATATTTTGGGCACTTACAATACTAGACGATGCTTGTAAGCAAATGGAAAAAAGAAGACTTAATATTATTTTTCTACTTGGCATTTTTGATTTTTTAATTCGTTTTTAAAATTATTTAATTTGAACTTATTTAATTTTTTTAGGTGCGCCTTCGTCATTTATAAATAGGACACTCACTGCACCACATATTAATAATACCCCCGCAAACACAATTGCGTAAATGGACTGACCATGATATAAATGTTTAACAATGGCGCCTCCAAAAATTCCATTTATAATTTGGGGAATGGTAATAAAAAAATTGAATATCCCCATGTAAATTCCCAACTTACCCAATGGAATGGATCCTGATAAAATTACATAAGGCATTGCTAAAATACTTGCCCAAGCCAACCCAACACCAATCATGGAATACGTGAGCATTGCAGGGTCTTTGATAAAATATATAGACAATAGTCCTATACCTCCGGCTACCAAAGAAAATGCATGCGTCCCTTTACGACCCAAGAGTTTTGCGACGAATGGAATGCACAAAGCATAACCAGCAGCCACTAAATTATAAATGCCAAATGCAGAACTCACTACATTCCCCGCAGTATTATATTCAACGGACTTTGTATAGTCTCCAGTTAGCCCATATACATGTGTCGCTACCGCATCGGTCGTAAATACCCACATACTAAACAAAGCAAACCAAGAAAAGAATTGAACCAACCCCAATTGTTTCATGGTTTTTGGCATATTTACAAAATCGGTGAATATGTCAGAAAACTTTGCTTTAGGCTTATCCACCTTATATGCTTCTCCTTCAAATTCAGCAACTTGCTGGGGGGTATATTCCTTTGACAAAAATACAGTCACCAAAATGGCTATGATAAAAACAGCCGCTCCAATATAAAATGAATATTTAATGTTATCTGCCACACCATTTGGCCCTGCTTCTTGAGAAAACCCATTATTTGCTAACCAAGAAGGCAGGGCTGATCCAACAACAGCACCTATCCCAATTAAAAAAGTTTGAATTGCAAACCCACTTGTTCTTTGTTCGTCAGGTAAATTATCTGCCACCAAGGCCCTAAAGGGTTCCATAGAAACATTAAAAGACGCATCCATAAACATAACAATACCCGCACCCATCCATAAGGCAGGTAAAACAGAAGTCATGGCACCTGAATTTGGTAAAAATACGAGGGCCAAAGAAGATAGAATTGCACCCACTAAAAAGAAAGGTTTTCTTCGACCCATCCTCGTCCAGGTATGATCACTATAATGACCAATAATTGGCTGGACAATCATACCCACAAGCGGTGCTACAATCCAAAACATTGGCAACTGTTCCACGTCAGCACCAAAAGTTCTTAAAATTCGGGAGGTATTCCCATTTTGTAGTGCAAATCCAAATTGAATTCCTAAAAATCCAAAACTCATAAACACAATTTGCAAAACCGAAAGTCTTGGCTTAAGCTTTCTTTGTAGAAGGGTATTAGACATAAGCAATCATTTAATGTGTAAAATTCACACTACAATTTAGGTATTTTTTATGAAAACTAGATAACAAAACCATTCGGTATAATAGCTCCTTTCTTAATGACTACTATATTGTCTTTAATCGTGTATAAAGGGTGATCCGTTTTTTCTAAATGCGCACCCCCTTTTATGACTACATCATTCCCTATAGAGCAGTTTTTGTCTACAATGGCATACTCAATGATGCAACGTTCTCCTATTCCAATAATGGGCTGGCCATTTCCATTTTTTACATTCATTTGTTCAATGGTTTCATAATAATCACAACCCATGATATAACTATTCTTAATGACGGTATCCTTTCCAATTCTTGAACGTATTCCAATCACTGATTTAGTAATAGAAGTTGCGTGTATAATGGAACCTTCTGCCACCAGGGCTTGATTAATTAGTGTTCCACTTATTTTTGCAGGCGGCAGCATCCTGGAACGTGTGTAAATTGTTTTAGCACTATCAAATAAATTGAAAGGAGGTACCTCATCTGTTAAAGCAATATTCGCTTCAAAAAAAGAATAGATATTTCCAATATCTGTCCAATAGCCGTCATACTGATAACTCACTACCTTATAGTGTTCAATAGAATCAGGAATAATTTCTTTTCCAAAATCCTTAGCATTTGCATGTACTTCGTTTAATAACTTGTACAAAATATCTTTATTAAAAACATAAATACCCATAGAAGCTAAAAAGATTCTCCCCTGTGCTTTCATTTCATCGCCTGTATCACTCGTCCATTCAGGCAATATTTCTTTGTTGGGTTTTTCAATAAATGAAGTGATTATATTTTCATCATTGGATTTTAAAATTCCAAACTCTGGCGCCTCTCTATCTCCTACCGGAATCGTCGCAATACTTAATGCGGCTCCACTTTTTCTGTGTGCATCAATCATTTTGCTAAAATCCATTTGATATAATTGATCACCACTTAAAATAAGAACATATTCAAAATCCAACTTGTCCAAATGTCTTAAGGACTGTCTAACTGCATCCGCTGTACCCTGAAACCAACCTGGATTATCGGGCGTTTGTTCCGCCGCTAAAATATCTACAAAACCAGAACTAAACGCACTAAAATGATACGTGTTTTTAATATGTTGATTTAAAGAAGCTGAATTAAATTGAGTTAATACAAAAATTCGATTCAAATTGCTATTAATACAATTGCTGATAGGTATATCTACCAAGCGATACTTCCCCGCAATGGGAACTGCTGGCTTTGAGCGCCTAGCTGTAAGCGGTGATAATCTGGACCCAGCACCTCCGCCTAAAATAATAGACACTGTTTCTTTTGCATAAATAGCCATATCCTATAATTTAAATTTAAACAATTGATTCATATACATTTTTATACTCCTTGACTACCGATTCCCAACTATGATCTATTTGCATACATTGAGTTATCATTTTCTTCATTTGTACTTTATCTTTGTATACACTAATGGCTCGTTCTATGGAATACACGATATCGGTTTCGGTTGCATGTAGAAAACGAATGCCAAAACCATCTGGCTCCCCCATATCCAATACCGAATCATGCAAACCTCCAGTGTCTCTTACCATGGGTATGGTTCCATACCGCATTGAATACATTTGATTAAGTCCACAGGGCTCTACTCTACTTGGCATCAATAAAAAATCGGCGGCAGCATAAGCCTCGTGGCCCGTTTTTTCGTCATAACCAATAAATGAATTGTATTCGCCTGGGTATAATTGTACTAAATAATTTAATGCCGACTCTACTGCCGTATCTCCTGCGCCTATCATTAAAAAATTAGCGCCACAATTGGTTTTATCCAATGCATGTTGTATTGCTCCTGGTAAAACATCTGCTGCTTTTTCGCCCACCAATCTTCCAATAAAAACAATTAAAGGTTTATCTATATTCAAATTGCATTTATCACAAATGGCTTCCTTATTTTTTCTTTTACCTTCTATGACATCATTTAGACTATAATGAAAAGGCACCATGGGATCAGTAGCAGGATCCCATAACTCATTGTCAATTCCATTTAAGATACCAATGCACTTGCTTTGCTCATTTACAAATAAAGATTCTAACCCATTACTATGCAATTTTAATTCCTGCATATAAGTAGGACTTACCGTGGTTACCCTATCGGCACATTTCACTGCAGTGGCTAAAGGATTAATGTTATTATTCCATTCCAATAAACCATGTTTCCATTCATCCCATTTAGGAATTAAAGTGTTTTTATCCCAATCCATAGAACCATGGTATTGTGCATTGTGAATGGTTAACACCGTTTTTACATTTTGTAATTTTTTATAAGCATAGCAATGCTTCATCATAAAAGGAACTAGTCCAGCTTGATGATCATGACAATGGACAATATCAGGTTGCTTCGCCCAATTGGATAACCAATTTACAACAGCAATTTGAAAACCTAAAAAGCGATCGGTATCATCGGTGTATCCATAAATTTTGGGTCTATCCAACAATCCATTAATATCAACTAAGTATAAACTAAATCCTAGTTTACTGTCTTTTAATTTTATAATAGTATAGTCAAAAAACCATTCACCTAAATTTGTATTGCCCTTAAAATGGACATCCCATTCATGTTCTTCTAAAAACTTAGTCTTGTACATAGGTAATACCACCAAGGCTTCATCGCCCATTTTTTTTTGGTATTTTGGCAATGCCCCAACCACATCGCCAAGTCCACCAGCCTTTGCCATTGGATAACATTCTGCACTGATATGTACAATCACCATTGTATTTGTGAATTTGTCTTCAATTTACAAAATTGTCTCTGTAATACCAACGGCATTTTTAGTTACTAAAAAGCGCATTTTTATCCATTTTTTAAGTATTTTACGGAACCTAATTTTTTGATAACACAACGATTAAACTACCGATTATTATGAGCCAAACCAAAAAACCTACCAATACGGGTGCCTTAAGTACACTTATTGTAGTTTTCTTTTTCTGGGGATTCATTGCCTCAAGCAATAGTGTATTCATCCCTTTTTGTAAACACAAATTTGCATTAGACCAATTCCAAAGTCAGCTTGTGGATTTTGCCTTCTATCTTGCCTATTATATTGGGGCCTTAGGATTATTTGCCTATGGCGCTTTTGGCGGAAAGGACTTGGTTGGTAAATGGGGCTATAAAAAAAGTATTGTTTATGGATTGTTGTTTTCAGCCATTGGAGCTGCCGCAATGATTATTGCTGTAAATGCCAACACATTTACAGGCATGTTGGTGGGGTTATTTATTGTTGCATTAGGTTTTTCATTACAACAAACTGCTGCGCAACCATTTGCTATTGCACTAGGTGACGAAAGTACAGGCGCAAGCCGTGTAAACCTTGCAGGTGGTATTAACTCATTTGGAACCACCATTGGACCCATTGTAGTGGCCTTCGCATTATTTGGAACAGCCGCTGCGATTACCGACGAACAAATTGAAAAATTAAGTCTTAGTAAAGTAGTTATTCTTTATAGTGCTGCTGGTTGCTTATTCCTAGCTGCTGCCGCTTTGTTTCATTTTTCTAAAAAAGTACCTTCAGGAATTAGCGAAGAAAAAATTGAACCTGCAAATAAGGCATTGTATTTATTATTAATAATGACTGGTGTTTTAATTATCATGTTTGTCCCTATTTTTAATAGCTATAAAATTGATCCTAAAACTATTACTGATCCTGCAGAAAAATTAGCGCTTGAGACCATGCGATTAAAATGGTTATTTGGCGCTTTAGCAACCGTTGTTTTTGGATTGTTATTTGCTAACTTCTCCGCACAAAAAAATGAAAATGGTTGGGGTGCTATGAAATATCCTCAATTGGTTTTAGGAATGCTTGCATTGTTTGTTTATGTGGGGGGTTGAAGTAGCCATTGGATCCAACTTAGGAGAATTGTTAAAACAAAAAGATTTTGGCAGTATCCCTTCCTCTAAAATTGCTCCCTATATTTCAATGTATTGGGGTAGCATGATGATTGGTCGATGGACTGGTGCGATTTCGGCATTTGAGTTTAAAAATAATACTAAAAAGTTATTGACTATCATTGTGCCATTAGTTGCTTTTGGAATTGTGATTGGTGCCAATAGTATTGCACAATATGATATGAGCCCACTATATATGTATGTGGTTTGTGTTTTCATTCAAATCGCTGCATTCTTCTTAAGTAAAGACAAGCCAGCTAAGACATTATTAATTTTTAGCGTTATTGGAATTGTTGCCATGTTAATTGGAATATTTAATACAGGTGATTTAGCTATTTATGCATTTTTAACTGGGGGTATCGCATGTTCAATTATGTGGCCTTCTATTTTTTCATTGTCTATTGCAGGACTAGGAAAATATACAACTCAAGGAGCAGCCTTTTTAATTATGATGATTTTAGGTGGTGGTATCATTCCTCCTATTCAAGGAAAATTATCTGACTTTTTGCAGTCATCAAAAAATGCAGTGGAGGGAAGCGGTATCCATAATTCATTCTGGGTAGCAGTAGTATGTTTTGCTTATATTTTATTCTTTGCGATTGCAGTAAAAGGTATATTAAAAAAACAAGGCATTAATTACGATGACGCTGAAACAAAAGGCGGACATTAATAA
>CAIOYQ010000070.1 GCA_903862505.1 uncultured Bacteroidota bacterium | reverse complement strand
TTTTTAACTACAGCAGGCATAATGACAAATACCACTAAACCAGCAATAAAAATAAGATAGAATATAATTGCTGCAGTCCAATTGATGTTTGGTTTCATTAACCCCCCAATTTGTTTTGCATAAAAATCTTTTGCAATCAATCCAAGCCAAAGCATATCAATGGCAAAAAACACCGGGAGGGCGATGCCAAAAAGTTTTAAGAACATATCTATTATTTAATGTAAATTAATTTGTACCTGAATTACAATTTAAGCATTATTTTTACAAAAAGTAAATTATGGGATTTTTAAGACAAATAGGAGAGTACTTGTTTTTAGTAAAACGAGACCCCAATCAAGAAAGAACTGGAATGATGAAAGCCATGCATGGCATGAACCGCATTTCCTTAATTGTATTTTTGATTGGTATAATTGTAATATTAGTGCGCAAGTTCTTGCATTAACAATTTGACCGGTAATTATTAAGATTATTTCCCAAATTTTGAAATGGAATTTACCATCCATCTTGCTACTTTTTTACCACTTTTTCTTCTCTCTTCGCTATTAATATTTACATATTGATCTGTTTTTCTGTATTCAAGGACAACTTGATATATGTTCCCTTTCAATTTTGTATCATTACTGTTTTCCCAAAATTGTTCATTAATTTCTGCGAATATTCCATTGTCTTCAGTTTTTTCATCAATCATATCTGATTCATAAATAATATAAGTTTGCCCCGATTTTACATCCTTTAATGTAAAGTAACAAAAATCCTCACATTCAACTTTTGTCATCTTTAATGTTAATTGTTTTTTGGTTCCAAGGGTTTGTGCATTAACTGAAGTAGCAATACACAATAGCATTATAAAGAATAAAAATTTCGTTTTCATTTATATCTTTTTAAATTGAATAATTATTAGGCATCATTGCCTCTATAAATATATAAAATTATTTTAATACTATTCCGATGATCATTAATATTAATGCAAATATAAATGACTGAAAGACATCGATTCCTAGTCCTTTGCCACTTGCAAATCTTAACAGGTAGAAATTTGCGAATGTCGGACCTAAAATTATGGCTACAATAAAATTAATTATTAGTATAAAGAACCAATTTAATTCTATAACAAAAGATATTGGGATTGTGGATAGCAAAAAACCGCTTATCCAAGGAATAATGGAAAAAAGTGGATGATCAGTGTATAATGGCCTATCAAATCTATCTCCATTTAAAACGATAACATTAGTTCCATATGAAACTATAAATAAAAAAGAAGAAGCTATGAATATAAAAGTTATCATGAAATATTTTATTTACAAATTTAATTCAATTCAATTCGGCACTAATTTAAGAATTTATTTATATTAATTATTGTTAATATTTAACAATTCTTGTAAAACAATATCCGCAGCTACTTCCGCGGCACTTTGGCCGGTGTATAATCTTTCTTTAAGTAATTGATAGTCTGAAGCGATCTGTGCTTTCTTGTTTTCGTCCTCTAATAAAAGTGTCAGCTCTTTTACTAAATTCTTTTGATTCAAATCTTCCTGTATCAATTCTTTCACTACTTCCTTGTCCATAATTAAATTCACCAACGCGATATACTTAATTTTTACAAAACGTTTGGCGAGGGCGAGGGTAATGGGGTTGCCTTTGTAACATACAATTTCTGGTATGCCTAATAATGCAGTTTCTAAAGTGGCTGTGCCACTGGTTACTATTGCAGCAATACTATGGTTTAATAAGGCATAGGTATTGTCTTTTACAATATGTACATTTTTATGTGAAGGCACTAAGGAAGCAAACCATTCGTCGTCCAAGCCGGGTGCTTGTGCAATGGCAAAATGATAATTTGGGAAATCATTGACCACCGAAAGCATTTCAGGTAGTTTTTTTAATATTTCTTGCTTACGACTTCCAGGTAACAATGCAACTATTTTTTCACCTGCAATTTGAGGCAGGGGATGCGCAAGCCCATGTTGCGATTCTAAAACCTGCATTAGAGGATGGCCAATATAATCTACCTCCCAATTCCATCTATCTTTAAAATATTGTTTTTCAAAAGGTAAAATACATAATAAACGATCTATACTAGCGCGCATAGCGGGTACTCGATTTTCTTTCCATGCCCATACCTGTGGTGCAATAAAATAAATCACTTTTAAATGAATGGACTTCGCCCATTTTGCAATGCGTAAATTAAATCCTGGATAGTCTATACAGATTAATACGTCGGGAGCGAAGGCCGCAATATCTTTTTTACAAAATTTAATATTCGATAAAATAGTAGGTAGGTTCATGAGCACTTCCACAAAACCCATAAAGGCCAAACTTCTGTAATGCTTTACCACTTTGCCTCCAGCAGCTTCCATTAAATCGCCGCCCCAACACTGTATTACTGCATTGGGATCCTTGGCCTTAATGGCTTTGATCAAATTTGATCCGTGTAAGTCGCCGCTAGCTTCGCCAGCTATAATATAATATCGCATTTATAAAAACCATTTAACCGACATGGCTACTATTGCATACACAATGGTAGTAAAAAATATTCCCTTTGCCACTTTATCTTTTTCTTTGTTAAAAAAGAAGGTGAGTGCAGCGCCATTGAGTAAAAGGGAAACGCTAATCATGGCAGACAATATCGATTTCTGTTGACCTAATATGCTTAAGAATTCTTTTACTGTTATAAAACTAAACCTCCATTGATAAAATCCTATAAAACCTAAAAAGGGGAGTAGGAAACCAACGAGTATTCCAACAATGTATTTGTCTTTTACCATTTCCAATTTTTAGTTAGTTTTTCTTTAATAATATGGTTGGTTAAATCAAATTGAACGGGTACCACACTTACATAATTATTTTTTAGTGCCCATACATCCGTGTCTTTTGATTTATCAAAATTTACAAACTCGCCCGTCAACCAAAAGTATTTTTTTCCATAAGGATCCTTACGCTCCACATATTTTTCATCATATTTAGCGTAAGACTGTTTACAAATTTTAATCCCCTTAATGAGTTTGGTTTTCACATTTGGGATATTTACATTTAAACATAAATGCTTGTCTAAGTTTTTATCTGCCAACACTTGCTTAATGATAATGCCCGCAAAATGAGCCGCCGCTGTAAAGTCTGCTTCATTGCTTAAATCCAATAAACTAAATCCAATGCTAGGGATGCTTTCAATAGAGGCTTCCAAAGCTGCGGACATGGTTCCAGAATAAATTACATTAATGGAGTGATTGGCACCGTGATTAATTCCACTTAAACAAATGGTAGGTTTACGATGAAGTACTTTATCTACTGCAATTTTCACACAGTCTACAGGTGTTCCACTACATGCATAGGCTTCTACGCCTTCCATATAATCCACTTTGGTAAGTCTTAAATGCTGTCCAAGGGTAATAGCGTGGCCCATTCCGCTTTGTGGTTTATCGGGTGCCACCACCACTACTTTACCAAAGGGGAGGGCAGCTTGCACCAAAGCCTTTATGCCTGGGGCTGTAATGCCATCGTCGTTGGTAATTAAAATGAGGGGTTTTTCGGTTTTATTTTTAGCCATACTGCAAGTTAATCAAGGGGCATCGAAAAAAAAATACTAAAAAAATTTGGAAATACTAAATAAATTAGTAAATTGCACTAAAATCATTAGTTATGTCATACGCAGGTAAAAATTTAAAGTACATCAGAAAGCAGCGCGAATGGACACAAGAGGAAATGGCCAATCAATTACAAATTAAGCGTTCCCTAGTGGGTGCTTATGAGGAAGAAAGGGCAGAGCCACGACTAGAAGTTCAGGAAGCCATATGTGCTTTATTAAATATAAGTTTGGAAGAATTCCTGTTCCAGGATCTTTCACAAAAAGGGAATGCCGGAGAGGATTCAGTTACTGGTATGTCCTATTTGGACCGTCGCCGCTCCATGAAAATGGATAAGTCTAGTTCATCAGCTCCAATAGTGCCTTTTGTGCCCGTTAAAGCGGCTGCAGGATATTTGGCTGGCTATGCCGACCCAGAGTTCCTGGACGAGCTTAATACGTTTACATTACCTATGTTGGCACCAGGAGATTACCGAGCCTTTGAGATTATAGGGGACAGTATGTTGCCTACACCAAGCGGTTCAGTAATTGTTGGGGAGAAGGTAGATAGTATCAAGGACGTTAAGAACTCTAATACCTATATCGTAGTATCCAATTCGGACGGTGTGGTGTACAAAAGAATCATTAACAATGACGACAATAAAGAAAAGCTTACTTTACTGAGTGACAATCCTTTATACGAACCATATCAAGTAAATAGTCAAGATATTGTAGAAGTTTGGAAAGCGGTGTACATTATACAGAAAGCAGGTAGCCAACCCATGTGGGATGTGGACCAGTTAGCGGGTGTAGTGAACAGTTTACAGGACAAGATTAGTAATTTAAGAAGGACAATGAACTAGTTAACACTAATTTAAATAGGAAGTATTATTCCCATTCAATGGTTGCTGGTGGCTTGCTGCTAATATCATATACTACACGATTAATGCCTCTAACTTCATTAATGATGGCATTGCTTACATGGGCTAGAAACTCATAAGGCAAATGTGCCCAGTCGGCAGTCATTCCGTCTACCGAGGTAACTGCTCTTAAGGCCACAGTAAACTCATAAGTTCTTTCGTCTCCCATTACACCTACGCTTTTAACAGGTAATAGGATGGTTCCCGC
>CAIOYQ010000069.1 GCA_903862505.1 uncultured Bacteroidota bacterium | reverse complement strand
CCCCGCTTTCAAAAATCTCTTGATGCAAGTCGCCCCCTTTTAAGCAAATGAGTCCATTGGGTTGGTTCGGTTTTTTATGAATAATAGGACCGGCCCATTTCCATAAATCTTTTAAAGGAGCCACTGCACGACTTATAGCGTAATCAAACTTTTTATTTTTAATATCCTCTACACGGGTGTGTTGTGTTTTGATATTTTTGATACCTACCATCTCACAAACGGCATCTACTACTTTTAGTTTCTTCGCAATACTATCCACTGCTAAAAACTGAACTTCGGGAAAAAATATCGCCATAGGTACGCAGGGAAAACCACCACCACAACCCATATCAATGACTTGGGTACCTTTTCCCCATTCTGCAATGGCAGCAATACTTAGGGAGTGCAATACATGGTGTAAATAAAGCTGATCAATGTCCTTTCTAGAGATTACATTAATCTGACTATTCCATTCGGTATAGGCCGCTTCTAATCCAGCCAATTGAGTTAATTGTGTTGGCGTGAAGTCGGCAAAGTATTTAGTAATTAATTCCAATTTTTGTTCGGTGCTTTCCATACGCTTGGCAAGGTAAATAAATAATAAAAGAAAGACCAGATATCAAATAATAAGTACCATGGCCATAAATCCAATTCGTTTAATTTTTTCATGGTCACTCTTAAAACAATGCCTTGAATTAAAAAACGTACACCCCATATGCTAGCTAGTAATATATATTGCTTGGTAAATACTAAAGCAGCAATTAAAATAGGGTATACTAAAAACTGACTAAAAGCATACATTGCCAAAAAAATAGCGTGGTGAGTTTTATAATATTTACTAGTGGTGTAGTGTCTATATTTTTGTGTCATCCATTCGTTAAAACTAGTTTTTGGCTCACTTAATGTATGGGCCTCTTTATCAATAACGATGGCAGTATTTTTTTTATTAGCTACCTGATTTATAAATAAATCATCATCCCCACTAGGCATTTGATTAATAGAAGAGAAACCTTTGTTGCGTAAGAACACATCTTTTTTATAAGATAAATTACGACCCACTCCCATATAAGGCATGCCTGCTAGCGCATAGGAGAAATATTGTAAAGCCGTTTGAAAAGTCTCAAAGCGAATTAGTTTATTTAAAAAACCAGGCTTCTTTTTATAGGCACCATAGCCTAATACAATTTCAATATCATCATCATATCCATCCTGCATTAATTGCATCCAGTTTTCACTTGCTGGCACACAGTCTGCATCGGTTAATAATAAGGTTTCATTTTTAGCCGATTTAATACCCATAGACAAAGGAAACTTTTTCCCATTAATCATTTTTGCGTCCTGAGATAGGGTAACAATATTTAAGTTTTTAAATGACTTTCTAAACTCTTCCAATAAATACCGAGATTCGTCTTCCGAATTATCATTCACTAAAACAATTTCATGGGTGGTACTATATTGTTGAACCAACACACCTGGTAAAAAGTTGGCTAGGTTTTCGGCTTCGTCGCGCGCACATATCACCACCGAAATAGGGTGTTCTACGTTCACCGTTTTTTTTGGTTTTTTATAAATTGCCAATCGTAGGAAAAAAAATAGATAGTAAAACAGCTGAATTGCTATTATGCAAGCGAATGCACCTATCAGGATATTTGATACGGGTAGGTTAGTAATCATAGTACAAAAGTAATACTATTTGACCTTACCTTTGCTGCATGGCTGCATTAGCATTTGAATTAGCATATCAGAGTAAGGTGGGGGCATCCCGCGCAGGTACCATTACCACCGATCATGGGGTTATTGAAACACCTATTTTTATGCCAGTGGGTACCATTGGTTCAGTAAAAGCGGTTACCCAACAGCAATTAAAGGCCGACATTCATGCACAAATTATATTGGGCAATACCTATCATCTTTATTTAAGACCCGGCACCGAAATTTTAGAAGCAGCAGGCGGACTTCATAAATTTATGGGGTGGGATCGACCTATCTTAACAGATAGTGGGGGCTATCAAGTTTTTTCATTGGCCAACAATCGAAAAATTAAACCGGAGGGAGTTGTTTTTCAATCGCATATCGATGGAAGTAAGCATTTGTTTAGTCCAGAAAAAGTAATGGATATTCAACGAAGCATTGGTGGAGATATTATTATGGCATTTGACGAATGTCCTCCCATACCAAGTACTTATGAGTATGTAAGAAAGAGTATGGATTTAACCCATGTTTGGTTAGATAAATGTTTTAATCGTTTAGCCGAAACGCCGGACTTGTATGGGCATACACAAAATTTATTTCCGATTGTGCAGGGCGGGTTAAATAAGGATTTAAGAAAAGCTTCTTGTGAATATATTAGTTCCAAAAATGCAGTAGGCAATGCCATTGGGGGGTTAAGCGTGGGCGAGACCGAGGAAGAGATGTATGAATTTACGGCACATTGTTGTGAATATTTGCCGGTTGACAAACCCCGTTATTTAATGGGGGTAGGAACGCCTTGGAATATTTTAGAAGCCATTGATTTAGGGATAGATATGTTTGACTGTGTGATGCCAACGCGCAATGGTCGCAATGGCATGGTATTTACTTCCCAAGGAGTAATAAATATCAAGAATAAGAAATGGGAGAAAGATTTTTCACCCTTGGATCCAGGTATACCTAATGAGTTAAGTCAATATTATACCAAGGCTTATATGCGCCATTTGTTTGTAGCAGATGAAATTTTAGGATTACAATTGGCGAGTATTCAAAATTTATCCTTTTATTTATGGTTGGTAGGCGAAGCCAGAAAACATATTATTGCGGGGGACTATGGTAGTTGGAAAGTAGACATGATTCAACAAGTAAAAACGAGATTGTAAATTTAATAGCGTGAAAAAATTAGACTGGTATATATTAAAAAAGTTTTTGAGGGTTTTCTTCTTCTCTATTTTTTTATTTGCAGTCATTGCAGTTGTTATTGATGTGAGTGAAAAAACGGATGATTTTGTGCGCTCCGGGTTATCTGGCCCAGAGATATTTACACACTATTATATTGGATTTATACCACATATTATTGCGTTACTTTTTCCATTGTTTGTATTTATTGCTGTTATTTTTTTTACTTCCAAAATGGCGGGTCAAACCGAAATTGTGGCCATTTTAGCAAGTGGAACCACTTATAATAGATGGTTACGTCCTTATTGGATTGGAGGTGTATTATTAGGTTTATTATTATGGGTTTCTAACCAATGGATTGTTCCAAAAGCAAATAATATTAGAGGAAGTTTTGAAGCCGCTTATGTAGACGCACACTCTAGTTACAATGCATTAATAACAACTTCTCCGGATGTTTATTTTAGGATTGACTCTTTTACCTACGCGGGTATTTATGGTTATGATACGGCCAACAATAGAGGGAGGGGTTTCTTTACATATCGTGTTGAAAAAGGAAAAGTAGTCAGTAATTTAAGAGCAGAAAATATAATATGGGATACAGCCACAAAAAATTGGCGTTTAACGGATGTGATTGAAAGAAAAGTATTGGATAGTAAAGAATCTGTAAGCTTTACGATGGAGATACGAAAAACGTATCCGTTTAAGCCAATAGATATTAAAAAAGATAAATACACGAAGGATAAACTGACAACGACACAACTTATTAATCAAATTAAGGTGGAGGAATTAAGAGGTTCTGAGGGGCTGAATGAATTAAAAATTGAAAGGTACCGAAGGGACGCAACACCCATCACTGTTTTACTCTTAACCCTCATTGGTGGTATTATTGCAGGCAGAAAAGTAAGGGGAGGAAGTGGTTCGCATTTGGCACTTGGATTTGTAATTGCTGCCTTGTTTATTATCACCGATCGGTTCTCTACCATCTTTTCGACTAAGGGGAATTTACCCCCTTTATTGGCTGCATGGATTCCCAATATGATTTTTATATGGGTGGTATATTATTTGTACAAAAAAGCGCCTAAATAAGCCATTTTTAGTTAACTTTACGCGTCATTTTAAAAAGGGTGGCAATCATTATAAACTAAAGGGCATTTATGGAAGCTATAAAAGATCTGTTCAGTGTAAAAGCAACTGCTGCTGCTGCTGAGATAAAAGAAATCATTAAAACACACGGCGAAAAGAAAATTGGTGAGGTAACCCTTGCGCAAGTATACCAAGGAATGCGAGGTATCACTGGCTTGGTTACGGAAACAAGCTTATTAGATGCACAAGAAGGGATTCGTTTTAGAGGTTTCTCTATTCCAGAATTACAGGAAAAATTACCAAAAGCACCAGGAGGGGATGAGCCTTTACCGGAAGGATTATTTTATTTAATGATGGTGGGAGAAATTCCTAAAGTGGAAGACGTAAAAGAGATCACGAATAATTGGCAAAGAAGAAGTCATGTACCATCACATGTATTTGATGTGATAGATGCGTTTCCAATTAGTGCACATCCTATGACCATGTATGTTGCTGCTGTAATGGCTTTACAAACTGAAAGTAAGTTTTCAGCAGCGTATGCAAAGGGCGTAAATAAAAAAGATTACTGGCAATATACCTATGATGATTCCATGGATTTAATCGCAAGATTACCAAGAATCGCTGCATACATATACCGAAGAAAATATAAGAACAACCAACATATTCATCCCAACGGATTATTGGACTGGGCAGGTAACCTTGCTTATATGATGGGTTTTGAGAATGAAAGTACAAAAGAATTAATGCGTTTATACATGACCATTCATGCAGATCATGAAGGGGGGAATGTATCGGCACATACAACGCACATAGTAGGTTCTGCCTTGAGTGATCCTTATTTAAGTTATGCAGCGGGTATGAACGGTTTAGCTGGTCCTTTACATGGATTAGCGAATCAGGAAGTAATCAAATGGATTTTTGAAATGCAAGAAGCCATTGGTTCGGATAGTCCAACCAAAGAACAAATTGTGGACTATGTTGAAAAAACATTGGCATCAGGAAAAGTAGTTCCAGGATATGGTCATGCTGTATTAAGAAAAACGGATCCTCGATTTACCGCGCAAATGGCATTTGGTAAAAAACATTTACCAGACGATAAATTGGTAAACACTGTTTGGAATATTTATGAAACGGTACCTCCGATTTTAGAATCTTTAGGGAAAGTAAAAAATCCATGGCCTAACGTGGATGCACATAGTGGTGCTTTATTAGTTCATTATGGTATTGTAGAATATGAGTTCTATACTGTGTTATTTGCAGTAAGCCGTGCCTTAGGGGTATTGGCTAGTTTAACTTGGGATAGGGCTTTAGGTTTCCCATTAGAGCGTCCAAAATCAGTCACTACCGAAGCGGTTAAGCTATGGTTGGATGGCAAAGGAGAAATTTAAAAATAAATTCATCTTATATAAATAGCATCTAATAGGGTGCTATTTTTTTTGCACTCAACTTATGCATTCGGTTGATAATGAAAGTAATAGAAATTTTCTGAGTCTTGATGAAGCCATTTATTAAAGTATTTACATTAAAATTAATCGTAACTTTATAGTCAACAATCTTACTCTTATGCAAAGTTTAATTTTTTTAGGCGTTATCGCGCTAATTATATTCTCTAGTTTAATAACAGTAAATCAAGGTACGATTGCCGTGATTACTATGTTTGGTAAATACCGTAGAATTTTAATGCCAGGCCTAAGATTCAAAATTCCTTTTATTGAGAATATCTACAAAAGAATAAGTATTCAAAATCAAAGTTTGGAATTGGAATTTCAAGCTGTTACCATTGACCAAGCCAATGTATATTTTAAGAGTATGTTATTATACTCTGTACAAAACTCTACCGAAGAAACACTTATTAAAGTAGCATTTAAATTTATAAGCAATAAGGACTTAATGCAGGCATTAGTGAGAACGGTAGAAGGAAGTATTAGAGCATTTGTGGCAACTAAAAGACAAGCCGAAGTGTTAACGGCTAGAAAAGATATTGTAGACTATGTTAAAGACCAAATTGATCATAGTTTAGAGGAATGGGGGTATCATTTACAGGATTTACAAATTAACGACATCACTTTTGATCAGCAGGTAATGGATAGTATGAGTAAAGTGGTAGCAAGTAATAACTTAAAGGCTGCGGCGGAAAATGAAGGTCAAGCCTTATTAATTACTAAAACCAAAGCGGCGGAAGCAGAAGGTAATGCGATTAAGATTTCGGCACAGGCCGAAAAAGAAGCTGCTCAATTAAGAGGCCAAGGGGTTGCCTTGTTCAGACAAGAAGTAGCTAAGGGAATGAGTGAGGCTGCAGAGGAAATGAAACAAGCGAACTTAGATACCAATGTGATTTTATTTAGTATGTGGACTGAAGCCATTAAAAACTTTGCAGAATTTGGAAAAGGGAACGTCATATTCTTGGATGGTAGTCCAGAAGGTATGGATAAGACAATGAAACAAATGATGGGGTTAATTACAAGTAAAGATGAAAAGAAATCTTAATGATTAGCTTCTTCAAAACATATTTGATGAGGTATTCCTTGTTTTTTATCTTGATCCTGTTTTGCAGTTTCAAGCCAGACCCGCCAACGGAAAACGAAGTGTATTGTTATATTGTAAGTATTGGCATTAAAAATCCAGAAATTGTTTTGAAACAAGCAATTTACGAATCGGGTCATTTTAAGTCCAATATCTTTAAAACTAAAAATAACCTGTTTGGTTTTAGAAGAACAATGACCTATTTGACTTATAAAGATTGGAAGGCCTGCGTTGATTATTATAAAGTTTGGCAGGATAAGCGTTATAAAGATACGAACCAAGACTATTATACTTTTTTACAAAATATAAATTATAGCGGGTATGATAGATATAAATATGTAAAAGAGTTGAAAAGAATCAAAATAAGGGGTTCTTTAACATGTAAATAGTAAAATAAGTAAAGTAATAGAATCTTATTTGATGAAAGACAAACTGTTTACGCCCTTTATTATTTTATGTTCAGTAATTATCCTATTACTTGCTTCTTCTTATTTTAATGTAAGTTCTATCCGTTTTTTACATCTCAAGAATATTGATTTGCTGTCTGATATAAGAAAACAGCAATCTCCAAAACCCTTACCACTTCCGATTGTAGAAGTAGATTCAGTTATTGTCAATAGCCAATACAAGCAACCCACAGACAATACTATGGTCATTGATTATGGGGTAGATTCAAATGCATCCATCACTCATTTTTTTGCTAAACTAGATGCAATAAAATCAAATCCTAAAAAAATGCGCATTGCGTATTTTGGTGACTCCTTTATTGAAGGCGATTATGTTACCGACGCGCTGAGAAAAAAAATGCAATTAGCATATGGAGGAAATGGGATTGGCTTTATGCCTATGCAGTCCATTGTAGAAAGTGATTACAACAATATTAGTTTCAAGTCTAACAAAAACTGGTTAGATAATAATTTCATATCAAGTCCTAATAATACCCTCTTAGGATTAGCGGGACATGTATTCTATGCCAATGGCAATGCCACCACCACTTATACGCCAAGGAAAGGGGGTAGTTTTAATATGGTAAAATTATATACAGGTAAATCAACTACAACCAACCCATCCGTTACGGTAGCAAAGGATAATGTAAGTCAAGCCTTTGCGCTAACCAATTCTAATTTAGTGAATGAAACAACCATTAGTGCACAGCCTATCCGTGAATTAAAAGTAACCAGTGTTGATAATCAATTGCCTATTTATGGAATTAGTATTGAGGATGCAACTGGTATTTATATAGATAATTATGGATTTAGGGGTAACTCGGGATTGCTGACCAATAAGATTTCGGAGGATATGATGAGGCAATTTAATGAGTACTTCAACTATGATTTAATAATTGTTCATTATGGATTAAATGCTGTTTCGCATGGCAATGTTAAATTTACATGGTTTGAAAATGCACAAAGCAAGCTCATTAAAAAAATACAAACTGCCTTCCCTAATACACCTATACTTTTAATGAGTACAAGTGACATTGGTTACAACCAAGACGGGACTTGGGTTACTGAGCCAGGCGTTCCCTATATGGTATCAACACAAAGAAGTATTGCTAAGAAAAATAAAATTGCATTTTGGGATTTATATTCTTCCATGGGCGGTGAAAATACGATGGTGAGCTGGGCCCAGCAATCACCAAAATTAGCTGCATTGGATTATATCCATTTAAGTGGGCTAGGGGCTAAAAAAGTAGCTGATATTTTTTATGATAAGTTAATGACTACTAAAAGTCATTATGAAAAAAAAAGATCAAGTAAATGACAGCGATAGATTATCATAAAATATTGGAGTCGTTTGTTTACAGTGAAAAGGATCCATTGTTGTTTAATAGTGGGTTTTTCCTATTTTTCTTTTGTTTCTTCTTAATGGCTTATGCGTTGTTTTTTAAAACGAGTAAAGCACGTATCTATTTTTTAACTTTATTTTCATTATACTTTTTTTATAAGGCAAGCAACTGGTATGTAGTGTTTATTGTGCTCGCTGCTATTGTTGATTTTAAATTAAGCAACTTAATTTATAGTATGTCGCTAGGTTTAAAACGAAAGTTATTGCTTTGGATAAGTATTTTCTTAAATCTATTGTTGCTTTTTACTTTTAAGTATACCGATTTCTTCATTGGCATGATGAATGATATTGGGAATAATCAAATTAACTTATTAAAGCTGGCGCTTCCTGTGGGCATTTCGTTTTATACCTTTGAAAATTTGAGTTATACCTTGGATGTATACGATGGTAAAGTAAAGCCACTCAATAAATTTATTGACTATTTATTTTTCTTATCATTTTTTCCAAAACTTATGATGGGGCCCATTGTTAGGGCAAAGGACTTTTTACCACAAATCGCCAAAAAGCCTAGTGTTACCAATGATCAAATTGGAGAAGGGTTGTATTTAATCACTGCCGGCATTATTAAAAAAGTAATTATTAGTGATTATATAAATGCCAATTTTGTACGTATCATATTTGACAATCCTAGTGCTCATTCGGGCGCAGAATGTTTAATGGCCTTGTATGGTTATGCCATGGTGATTTATTGCGACTTCTCAGGATATTCAGATATGGCTATTGGGATGGCAAAATGGATAGGCTTTGAAATCAATATCAATTTCTTATCTCCTTATCAGTCCAGTTCTATTAGTGAATTTTGGAAGCGTTGGCATATATCCTTATCTAGTTGGTTAAAAGACTATTTATATATCCGCTGGTTGGGTGGGAATAAAAAAGGTAAAATTAGAACGCGTATAAATTTAATTATTACCATGCTGTTGGGCGGTTTGTGGCATGGTGCAAGTTGGAACTTTATATTTTGGGGTGCGCTTCATGGGGTAGCACTTGTATTGGATAAAATGTTTAACTCCTTTTTTGGCAAATTCATTCCTAAGACAAAATTTTCAAGAATGATAGGGATTATTATTACTTTTCATTTTGTATGTTTCGGTTGGATCTTTTTCAGGTCCACTACTTTTGCCAATAGCTGGGTATTTATGGAGAAAATTATACACCAGTTCAAACCTGTTTCCTACCTTGAATTTTTCAAAGGGTATTACAGCGTTTTTGTGTTAATTGGTATCGGATTTATGCTGCATTTTATTCCAAACCGCATTGAAAAGGCTTATCAGCAATTCCTAGTTAAAACGCCGGTCCCTGTAAAAATTATCTATCTGTTTATTTGCATCCTAATTGCCATCCAGTTTAAACAGGCTGACGCCATAAAGCCTATTTATTTACAGTTTTAGGTTTCGTCGCTTTTCTCTTTGCTATTCACCCATTTGCCCTTAGTTTTGCAGCCCTAGGGGAATTAGCTCAGTTGGTAGAGCGCTTGCATGGCATGCAAGAGGTCAGCGGTTCGAACCCGCTATTCTCCACATATGAGGTTTAATAAGTATTGGGCTTTATTCATGACCTATCTAGTCTTTTCTAACTATGCTTTCGCTCAATCCAAAGGAGTAAGGGTGAAAGTGGTGGATAAGGCAGGCAAGGCGTACAGCATGGCGGTGGTTTTATATTATGAAAAAGGTAAAAGCAAAGAAACTTTTAATATACAAAAAGCGGCAAGAAGCATAGCGGACTCATCTGGTATGGTATACCTTAAGGTGGACAGCGCAAAAAATTATTATTTTAGAACGAGTTGGGTTGGATATCAAATAACGGATACGGTTTTAAATTTTAGCCAAAATAGCTTTCAAAATTTGCTTTTAAAGGAATCCACTTCCATGTTAAATGAGGTGGTGGTAAAATCCTCTAAGCCCTTGATACGTCAAGAGGATGATAAGTCCGTAGTAGATCCGGAACCTTTGGCGGCGAGTAGTACCAATGCTTTTGAGACCATTGAAAAAACACCAGGTATCATTACGGATCAAGATGGTAATATATATTTAAATGGTTTGTCGCCCGCTTCCATACAAATAAATGGTAGAGATTTAAAGATGAGTCCAACAGATATAGCCATCATGTTAAAAAGTTTACCTCCTAATGCGATTCAAAAGATTGAGCTAATCCGTACCCCATCTGCTAAATATGATGCATCGGGTGGCGGGGGTGTGGTGAATATTGTTTTAATGAAAGGTATTAAATTGGGGGTGAATGGTTCGGTGAATACAGGCTTTGCGCAAGGTTTATATGGGAATCAGTTTATTGGTTTTAATTTAGCAAACAATAATGATAAATTAAACTCTTATGTGAATGCCCAGTATAGTAATAACAATGGGTATACTATTTTAAATTCAGACCGGAGTGTTACCTTGGATACTTTGTTAAGACAAAATGCAAGAACAGTTTCTCCAAGTAATGCTATAAATATGGGGTATGGATTTGGCAAAACATTTGGTGAAAAATGGGAGTTGAATTATGATGGAAGAATCAGTCAAAATAAGTCAGACAATAATACTTTAAATGCTTCTATCGTAAAAGTGATTTCACTCAATAAGAATTTAAGTGAACTGAATTCATTGGTGGATAATGATGCCAACAATAAATTTATTAATCAATCCTTTAGAGCTAAGTTGAAATTAGATACCGTTGGTGGAGAATGGATAAACGATTTAGCTTTTAATTTTTCCAATAGTAATACCACTCAGGTGTACACAAATTTTTTTGTAGGCAATTCTAATTTATTTGGGGGAAATGGGAATTTTGGAAATGACCGAAGCTTTTTTACCTATCAGTCTGATTTTAAAAAGAAATTGCTGGGATTGAGTACGGAAGCGGGTTTCAAGACATCTACTTTGAATTTTGATAGCCGTTCTAATTATACAAAGACTGCACAAAATATAACCACCCCCGATCCATTTAGAACCAATAGCTTTACCTATACCGAACAAATTAATGCGGCATATATTCAAGGTGCAAAAACCTGGGGGCCTGTTATTTTAAAAGTAGGTACGAGGTTTGAGCAAACCATCATGCAAGGGCGCCAATTAGTGCCAAAGGATACTACTTTTTCTTTAAATAGAACAGACGCATTTCCTTATGTTTATTTAAGCAGAAAGATTTTTAAAATTTTGGAATATGAAGTGCGCGCTTTTTTGGTGTATCGTAAAACCATTAGCCGACCTTCTTATGAATTTTTAAATCCATTTGCAAAGTATATAGATCCTTTTTTGTATGAAGTAGGTAATCCTAACTTAAGGCCACAGTTTACCAATAACTATGAAGCCAATATTAGTGTGGATGATAAGCCCTTATTTGCATATGGTGTAAATGAAACTAAAGACATATTTACCAATGTGGTTTATCAATCCCCAACAAATAAACAAGTTAGCTATCGTACCTATGATAATTTAGGGAAGAGTAGGGAAACCTATTTCAGAATTTTAGGTGTCATACCTCCAGGGAAAAAATTCTTTGCAGTATTGGGTACTCAATACAATCGCAATGATTACAATGGGTTTTATGAAGGCAAACCCATTTCGTTTAATAAAGGAACTTGGACTTTCTTTACTTTTCAATCCCTTAAGTTAGATGGACTATCCACTATGACATTAAATGGATTTTGGCGATTAAGTGGCCAACAACAGTTTTATGAATTGTCTAATTTTGGCTCACTCAATACTTCTATTAATAGACAGTTTTTAAATAAGAAATTAATTGTAACTGCCAGTTATAATGATTTCCTATATACCAATAAAAATAATTTTACCCTACGTCAAGGTTCACAAAACGCTATAGGATATAGAGAAAGTGACACGAGAAGATGGGGGTTGACATTTAGATATAATTTTGGATTTAAGCCCAAAGAAAACAAAATGGATATGTTCGATATTGGAACGGATAATAAATAAGTATATAAAAGGGTAAAGCATTTTTTTTCTTTTTCTTAAGCGTTGAATTTTTCAATCAGTGCAAAAACGCTCATGGCACCCATAAGTATCACCACTAGCCAGCCGCTAATTTGAATCCAATAAGGATACGCATATTGCTTAAGGATGGGCAACTTTCTGCTTGCTATAAGCATAATAGCCAATGCAAAGGGGAGGATAAGACCGTTCACCAATCCTGCTAATAAAAGCAATTCTTTTGGTTTTCCTAAAAACACAAAAAGGAGGGTAGTGAAAATGATAAAGCCACTAATAATAGCTCTTTCTTTTTGAATGATTTTGAACTTTAAATGTTTTACAAAACTAAATGAAGTATAGGAGGCGCCAATGACCGAAGAGATCGCGGCACTCCATAAAACAATTCCAAAAATAAATAAGCCCCATCTTCCACCTGCCGATTCAAAAATGGTTTTAGCTGGATTGTCTTGATCTAAATGAATTCCTTTGGTAACAATACCCACAGCTGCTAAAAATAAAATATAGCGCATAAAAGAGGATATCAGAATTCCGCTACTTGCGCTTTTAGTTACAAATGGAATTTGACTAGGTCCTGTGATGCCCGCATCAATTAATCGGTGTGCACCTGAAAAAGTAATATAACCTCCCACCGTTCCACCTACAATCGTTACAATGGCAAGCAATGAAATTTTTTCGGGAACAAATGTATGATGCACTGCATCTAAAATGGGCGGGTTAGCTGCATATACAATAATTAAGGTGAGTCCAATTTTGATGATTCCTAAATACTTTGTAATCACATCCAACATCTTCCCAATTTCTTGAATCCAAAAAATAAGAATGGCAATGAAGCCGCTTATCATGGCACCTTTTGCAAATGAAATGCCTGTTAAAATATTGAGTGCTAAACCACAGCCTGCAATATTTCCAATATTAAAAGCGAGTCCGCCTAAAACTACTAAAATAGAAAGTAAATGACCTAATCCTGGCAATAGTTCATTGGCAATTTCTTGTGCGCGCATTCCACTTAAGGTAATGCATCTCCAAATATTTATTTGTGCGCCTAAATCCAATAAAATAGAAACTAGAATTACAAAACCAAAGCTGGTTATTAATTGCTCGGTGTAAACGGATGTTTGGGTTAGAAAGCCAGGGCCAATAGAAGAGTTGGCCATTAAAAAAGCCGCTCCTAAACTAACCCCCGTTAAAGAGGGCAGGGTAGCAGCCGATTTAGTATTTTTTAATTTCAATATTATTATTGT
The DNA here is from genome assembly GCA_903862505.1 of uncultured Bacteroidota bacterium. Classification (GTDB taxonomy): domain Bacteria; phylum Bacteroidota; class Bacteroidia; order Chitinophagales; family Chitinophagaceae; genus Sediminibacterium. The sequence goes on along the minus strand of CAIOYQ010000069.1, from coordinate 5,784 downwards.
TTAGTGCATCAAAAATGGCTTCCGAAAATAAAATAGCGTTGGGCCCATCGCCATGAATGCATATAGTATCCACTTTTAAATCAATGACATCGCCTTGTAAAGAAATTACTTTTTGTTCTTTAATTAAGTGAGTGACTTGATGAATCACTTGATCCACTTCTTCAATCATGGCATGATCTAAATGTCTTGGGGTAAGTTGTCCATTATTTTGATAGGATCTATCTGCGAAAGCTTCTCTAGCAAAGGGTTGGCCAGCCATGAGTGCTTCCTGAATAGTTTCACTTCCACTTAATCCATATATAATTAATGTGGGATCAATGGCTTGCATGGTTTGAATAAACATTTTACTCAGCGAAGCATCTTTTGCACAATCGTTGTATAAGGCGCCATGTAACTTTACATGATGAATAGGGGCACCCAGTTGGTTAGCTATTTTTTCAAATTGATAAAATTGCTCTGCAATGAGTTCTGCTAATTCAAGTACCGAAATAAATTGAGAAACTCTACCAAAGTTTTCTTTATCATTATAACTGGGGTGTGCACCAATCGCAACATTATTTTTTACGGCAATTTCAATAGTTCTTTTAATAGAATCTGCATTTCCTGTATGTCCTCCACAAGCGATGTTGGCACTGCTTATAAAAGGCATGATATAAGCTTCATTGCCCATACCTTCCCCCATGTCACAGTTTATATCAATTTTAAAATGTTGCATACATGGTTCTAAATAATGTTTGTGCAGTTTCCAAATTGGCTACACTAAATTTAAATGAAATCCCTGTTTTCATTTGTGCAAACCTTGGTAAATCTACCAAAATTATTTGACCCAGGTTAGCATAGCCGCCAATGGTTTGATGATCGGCCATTAATACAATGAGGTCTCCATTAGGCAATAATTGCAGGGTGCCTCTAGTAACGGCACTTGATAAGTAAGCGTTGGGGATATTCAAATTAACTTTAGGTCCTGTTAACGGATAGCCCATTCTATTTCTTTGTGCCGAAATTGTAAATGGAGTATTAAATAATTCATATAAAGCATTTTCGTTTACGTCCTGCCATGCGGGACCAGGTAGGATGCGGATAGGGTTGGTGTTGCTAAAAATATTGTTATGCACTTGTTCAATTAGTGCATGGTTTAATTTTTCATTTAAGGTTTGCATAGCAATGATAGGATCGGATGGATACATTGAAAAAGGCAATACATCCTCCGTCTTTAATTTAGCAGCATTAAAGGAATGGCTGTTTAACCATTTTGGGCTATCATACACAGCTTTGATACCAACATATGCAATACTGCCTTCTAAGGGTTGCAGCATAGATAGCACATCATTTTTTTTAACTAGAATGGGTTTGTATAATGCAATACTTTTTTCATTGAGAACGGGTACAAAATTAGCACCGGTAATACAAATAATACCACCTTCTAAAAATTGTATTTGACTACTTGGAAAATGTAATTCAATAACGGGTGTATGAATGTCATTTTGTAAAATAGAATTAGCAAGCGAAGCTGATAATAAGTCCATACATCCATTTGGTTGGATACCCAAATGTTGGAATCCATATCTTCCATTATCTTGAATGGAGTCCGCTAATCCTTTATGTAAAATTTTTATGGACATTATTTTAAAGGTGTTCATTTAATGAATCAAACTCTTCTTTATCAATAGCGTAAAATTGTACCCGATCCCCCACTTTAAATTTTGCCAATTTATTTGGGTGAGGGTCAAATATTTTCCATGGGGTTTTCCCAATAATTTGCCATCCCCCCGGACTATTGGTAGGGTAGATGCCCGTTTGTAATCCTGCAATACCAACACTTCCAGCAGCTACTTCATTCCTTGGCTTTGGGTGCCTGGTTATTTTTATTTTTTCATCTACGCTACCCATATAAGTAAACCCAGGTAAAAATCCAATGCTGTAAACATCGTACTGTTTGGAAGTATGTAATTGAATAATTTCTTGGCAACTAATTTGGTTTGCCTTACTAATATTTTCAATGTCTAAAGCAAAAATATTTTCATAACAGACGGGTACTTTATAAATGGGGAAATCATTAATATTTTGTTCCAATGCTTTATTTTCAAATTCACTTAAAATTTGGCTGCTAAACAATTGCAATTGATTATTTACATTTTGTGTGGGAGATAAAAATAATGTGATATCATAAATTATGGTAAGTGTATGATAGGAGGGAATGACATCTAGTATTCCATTTATTTTTTTTGATACAATCAATTCATGTAATTGTTTCAATTTTTGTAAAACAGAAAAATGCATTTTTGGTGCCAATGCAAATACAATGGCATGATCGCCTAAACTATAAATGGTCCAATTATGAATTTTATGATGCATGTTTATTTGTTAACCAAATTAAAAGTTAGGATATTTTTTCGCTGCATAACACTCAAATATTGAATAAAATGCGCTATATTAATGTGTAAATTAAACACAATAACTAATCTACTTTTGTGTAATATTTACACATTAAGATAAATTGTTATGAAAAATTTTCGAAATCGTTTGTGATTGTTAAGAAACTGTTATATAATTGGGGTACGATTGTATTAATATTTTAAAATCAAACCCGAACACTATGCGAAAATTCCTACGTTTAATTACGGTTCCTTTGCTTTTATTAGGCCTTGTTGCGAACGCACAAACAAGAACTATCAAGGGACAGGTAGTTTCAGCTACAGATGGTAAAGCTGTTGCTGGCGCTACTATTTCAGTTAATGGATCTAAAGTCTCTGCTATATCTAGCGAAGATGGTTCATTTGCTGTAAACGTTTCTGGAGCAGTTAGTTTATCTGTAAAGTCTGTTGGCTTTTCAAATAAATCTGTATCTGTTGCTGGAGATCAAAACACTGTTAAAGTAACTTTAACAGAAGAGTCATCACAATTAAATGAAATTGTGGTTACAGGTTATAGTTCTCAGAAAAGAAAAGAAATTACTGGTTCTGTATCAGTAGTTAGTGTTAAAGACATGAAAGCAGTTCCTTCTGGTACTGCAGAACAAATGTTACAAGGTCAAGCCGCTGGTGTTACCATCATTGGTTCTGGTAGCCCAGGAGAACCAAGTACCGTGTTCATTCGTGGTATCACATCTTTTGGTAACGCAACGCCACTTGTAATTGTGGACGGAGTTCAATCTTCACCTGGTGATCTAGGTTCTTTCCGTGATTTATCTGCAAACGATATCGAATCAATCCAAGTATTGAAAGATGGTCAAGCAGCTATTTATGGTGCGCGTGGATCTGCGGGTGTTATCATTGTAACAACTAAAAGAGGTAAAGGAAAACCAACGATTACTTACGATGCATATGCTGGTATTCAAGTACCAAGAACAGGAAACGTTTGGAATAAGTTAGATCCTCAAGGTATGGCTGAATTAGCTTTCTTAGCTGCTAAGAACTCAGGCCAAGTAGATGCAAACGGTAACGTATCATCTGGTCAATATGGTACTGGTAAAACACCTGTATTGCCTAATTATATTAGATATGGTACTCGTTCTGGTTATAGTGGACCTGTTAACTTAGCTTTATATAACAACGACTATTCTAAAGGAGACATCTTCTTAATCGTTCCTGCAAACAAAAAAGGAACTGATTGGTGGGATGAAATTTTTGACCCAGCTCCTATGATGAGTCATTCAATTACTGCATCTGCTGCACAAGAAAAATCTTCTTATTTATTCTCTTTGAACTATTTTGATCAAAAAGGTACTTTGTTAAATACTTACTTGAAGCGTTACTCAATGAGAGCTAATACTACTTGGAATATTAAAGACAATATCCGTATTGGTGAAAACCTACAATTGTTTTACAAGTCTAACCCAAGAATTGGTAACAACCAACGTGGTAATGCTGTAAACAACACTGCATGGGAACAACCAATCATTCCTGTATATGATGCAGGTGGAGGATTTGGTGGTACTTCAGGTAGCAACTTAGGTAACTCTTCAAACCCTGTTGCGAACCAAGTTCGTGCAAAAGACAACGTAAACCATAACTGGCAAGTGCAAGGTAATGTGTTCGCTGAAATTGATTTCGCGAAAAACTTTACAGCAAGAACAGTATTTGGTGGAAACTTAGATAATTATTATGGTTTCTACCATAACTATCGTGGTTATGAGAATGCTGAAAATCCTGCTTCTAACGGATACGGTGAGTATTCAGGTTATAACAATAACTGGAACTTCACAAATACTTTAAGTTACGCTAATGTATTCAAAGAAAACCATAGCGTTAAGTTAATGGCTGGTTATGAGGCATTAAAAGTACAAGGTCGTCAAGTGGGTGGCTCTAGAGTTAACTACTTCTCTGATGATATAAACTACTTAAGTTTAAATACAGGATCTCCAATTGGACAAAACAACTATTCTAATTTATATAAAACAACTACTAATTCTATCTTAGCTAAAGTAGACTATGCTTTTAAAGATAAATACTTAGTTGGTTTAAACGGTCGTCGTGATGGATCTTCAGTATTTGGACCAAACACAAAATATGGTAACTTCTGGTCGGCTTCTGGTGCTTGGGTAATTTCTCAAGAAGATTTCTTCAAGAATGTTAAGTTTATCAATTCATTAAAATTACGTGGTAGCTATGGTCTTCAAGGTTCTATCGCGAACGTAGGTGCCTTAAACCAATACACTTTATATGGTGGTGGTGGTGGGTCTTCTTACTATGACTTATACGGTACTTCTAATTCTACAGTTATGGGCTTCTTTGCACAAAACTTAGGTAACTTAAGTACTGGTTGGGAGAAGAGTAAAACATTAGACTTTGGTTTTGAAGCTACTGTTTTAAACAATAAGTTAGATATCAGTTTTGATTGGTACAAAAAAACAATCCAAGGTTTATTATTCCAAGACCAAGCGCCTGCTGTTGTGGGTGTAGGTTCTGCTTTACCTCAGGTTAACATCGGTGATATGCAAAACACGGGTATTGACTTGACGTTAAACTACCGTGGTAAAGTAAACAACGATTTAAGCTATACTGTAGGTGTTAACCTTGGTGCTTACAAGAATGAAATTATTAATATTCCTGGTTCTGCTGGTTTCTTTGAAACTGCATACACGCACAGTTCAGGACCACAAGTTAGAAACCAAATTGGTCAGCCAGTAAGTTCTTTCTTTGGTTACAAAATTGCTGGTATCTTCCAATCAGCAGCTGACGTAGCTTCTTATGCTAAAATGGTTGATGCTGCTCCAGGTCGTTTCAAATACGAGGATATTGATAAAAACGGAGTAATCAATGATCAAGATAGAACCTTCTTTGGTAATCCAAACCCTGACTTTACTTTAGGTATTAACTTAAATGTAGCTTACAAGCGTTTTGATTTATCAACAAATCTTTATGGTTCATTCGGTAACGAAATTTTAAACGAAACTCGTTATTTCCAAGATTTCCTTCCTGCATTCCAAAACTCTAAAAGTATTCCATTGTTAACTGAATCTTGGTTACCAACAAGACCTAATACAAAATGGCCTATTGTTGAAAACAACACATACTTCAGTGTAAACGGTGTAATTAACGACTTTTATGTAGAAGACGGTTCTTACTTGAGAGTTAAACAATTAAGTATTGGTTATACCATCGATCCAACTACATTAAAAAAATATGGCATCAACAAAGCGCGTATTTTTGTTCAAGGTGCTAACTTGTTTACTTTCACAAACTATAGTGGTTTAGATCCAGAAGTTGCAGGTAGCACAACTAGTTTTGGTGTTGATCAAGGTAACTATCCTCCGATGAAAACATTCAACGTAGGAGTAAGCCT
>CAIOYQ010000068.1 GCA_903862505.1 uncultured Bacteroidota bacterium | reverse complement strand
TGTTTCATAATGTTGAATGCTGCGTAAAATAATCAAGCTAATGGTCTATTTGAAAAATAGTTGATTATAAAAGTAAAGTAGTTGGAGCTTTATATTCTGTGATTTTGAATTTGCCTAAGTCTTTAATGTCTTTGAATCCGCCTTTCACGTCAATCAAATGATCAAAGCCGCGCGCTTTTAAAATAGAAATAAAAATCATAGAACGGTAACCACCAGCGCAATGTACAAAGTAAGTTTTGTCTTTGTCAATCATTGACATGCTATCATTGATAAAATCTAAAGGCGCATTGATAGCACCTTTAATATGTTCACTTTTAAATTCAGAAGCTTTACGAACATCTAATATTAAAGTGCTAGCGTCTTGGTTATTTTGATCTGCTAATTCCAATGCTGAGATAGATTTAATTTGTTCCACTTCTTTGCCTGCATTTTTCCAGGCATCAAAACCACCTTGCAAAAATCCAATGGTGTAATCATACCCAACTCTTGCTAATCTTGTAATCACTTCCGCTTCGCGACCCGGTTCACTTACTAATAAAATTTCTTGTTTAATGTCTGGTATCATCGCTCCTACCCAAGGCGCAAAACTTCCATCAATACCAATATTAATGGAATTAGGAATAAACCCATTGGCAAATGTTTGCGCATCTCTTGTGTCTAAAATTAAGGCGCTGGTTTCATTCGCTGCTGCTTCAAAAGCATCCGGTGTAAAAGCATGTTGACCTCTTGCTAATACATCATCAATGCTATCATATCCTTGAATATTCATCATTACATTTAAAGGGAAATAACCTGGAGGTGCCACTAATCCATCTAACACGGCTTCAATAAATTCAGGTTTCGTCATATCCGGTGCCAATGCATAATTGGTGGCCTTTTGACTTCCCAAGGTATCCTGTGTTTCCTTACTCATTTTTTTTCCACAAGCGCTACCTGCACCATGTGCTGGGTAAACAATGATGTCATCAGACAATGGCATAATTTTATTACGTAATGAATCATATAAATGCGCTGCTAAAATTTCCTGTGTTAGTGCTGCCGATACTTTTTGTGCCAAATCGGGCCTGCCTACATCTCCAATAAATAAAGTATCTCCACTAAAAAGCGCCACTTCCTTACCCAGTTCATCTATTAACAAATAGCAGGTGCTCTCCATCGTATGACCAGGCGTATGTATGACTTTGATTTTAATTTTTCCTAAACTCAATGCTTCTCCATCTTTTGCGGAATAAAAATCAAAAGCAGGTGCCGCAGTGGGGCCGTACACAATTTTTGCACCTGTTTTTTTAGCAAGGTCTAAATGACCTGAAACAAAATCGGCATGAAAATGAGTCTCTAGCACGTATTTGATTTTTGCCTTATCTACCAATGCTCTTTGAATGTAGGCATCCACTTCTCTCAAGGGATCAATGATGGCTACTTCACCTTCACTCATTATATAATAAGCACCTTGAGCAAGACATCCTGTATATATTTGTTCAACTTTCATAAAATAAGAATTAAAATGAACCCGCAATTTCTATATTAAAATTAAGTTTTATAGTGACAAAAATCACTTTCGTACAAAATTATTAATTAAGTGACAAATAGTACATAAATTGTACTTCATTATCGAGAGGTTTGCTTAAAATTATACTGCATGGAATGGTTAGGATATCTGGCTGCTGTTTTAATTGGCGTTTCATTGGGTTTGATTGGAAGCGGAGGCTCAATTTTAACCGTTCCGGTATTAGTATACCTTTTTCATATTGACCCTTTATTAGCAACTACCTACTCCCTTTGCATTGTAGGCGTGAGTAGTATTGCAGGTGTGATTTCTCGTTTAAGACAAAGATTACTAGACTTTAAAGTGATATTGATATTTGGTGCGCCCTCCATTTTGGGTGTATTTATTGCACGTAAGTATATTTTAAGCGCGATACCAGCAAATTTTTCAATCGGCTCAGATACCATTATTAGTAAGGACAGTTTTATTATGTTGTTTTTTGCAAGCTTAATGCTGGTGTCTGCTTTGTCAATGATACTAGGCAAAAGCAAAAAAGAAATAGATGTTGAAAAAGCAGAATATGGCCCCTCACTTGCTTTTGTTGGATTGTTAGAAGGACTTGTTACCGGTATTGTAGGCGCAGGTGGTGGATTCCTAATTATCCCTGCACTCGTGCTATTAGGTAAGTTATCCATGAAAAAAGCAATTGCATCCTCCTTGTTTATTATTACTATAAAATCTTTAGTAGGCTTTGGCGGTGACTTATTACATGTAAATGTAGATTGGAAATTTCTCTCCATCATTATTGTACTTGCAACCCTTGGTATTATTACAGGGAACTATTTAAACAAAACCATAGATGGAGCGAAGTTGAAAAAGGGCTTTGGATGGTTCGTTCTTTTCATGTCGCTGGTAATTATTTTAGAACAAGTATTTGGTTAGTTTACAATGTAAATATTTTTTGCATCAACATCCATTTTTCTCCAGGTTTTGAAATAGGTAATGCTTGCTGATATTCCCACATGGTTTTTTCCCATTGTTGTACAATATCATTACTAGCATCCATCATGGCTTTTTGCTCAAAACTAAATTCGACACTCGTTTCCATAATCATAAACAATCTGTTCGCAACGCGGTAAATTTCTAAATGAGTGATACCCGAAGATTTAATAGATTCAATTATTTCAGGCCATACCGATTGGTGATATTCATCATAAGCAGCAATGAGCTGAGGATCGTCTTTTAAATCAAGTGCTAAGCAGTAACGCATTATATTAAATTTTTTCTTCTAATTTTAATTTGAATAGAATTGGCAATGGGGGTATCACTTACTAAAATTAAATAGCCTCCACCACCGGCACCTGATAACTTATGGCCCAATGTATTTTTACTCAGTTCGGTGATCGTATCTAATAATTTTTCGTCCACCATATTAGGAAACATTTTTATTTGCGCTTTAAAAGAATCTAAAAAAGATTGTCCAAAGGCAATTTTGTCTTTTGCTAATATGCTTTCCCAGCATGCATTTGCAGCGTCGGCCAAGGCTTTAGCCCCTGCTGCAGTTATCGCGGTATTACTTAATACGTCATATTCGTTGTGACGAGGATCTAGTGGAATTAAATATAAATGTTGTTCCAACCAAGATAAAATCTCTTCGGTTTCTTCTGATTCAATTTTATGTGGCCAATAAGATTTATCGTAGTGTAATTTATTTAAACCTGGTAACACAATGCCCAAGGCATCCTGCGAACCGGCAATACTTTTGGTACCCGGAGGGTTTTCATAACTAAATAAAATTTTAGCAATTTGTTCGTTGTCACCTTCAGGTAATTGTGCTTTCCATAATTCAATGGCTTTGTTGCGCGTGCTGCTAGACATTCCACTTCGGTTATTAAATTCTACCGTAGGTTCAATGGAAATAGTTAAAACAGGTCCTGGATAAGCTTCATTTACATAAGGTTGGTCCAGCCAGCCGCCCGCAAGATCTATTCTAAAGGGGATAATGGAATTAGTGCGTAAGCTAGTGGTGGAGCGAACAGGCAAGCCCAGCGATGGAATACGTTCTAGCACTTTGTACACTATATTTTGCTCCTTACACAATGCCGCTTTAGCAGGTGTATTGCCATCCTCGTTCACCACAAAAATATTGGGTTGAATGGATTGTAGTTCATGTTCAAAATCAATAATACCAGCGCCCTTGTTTATTCTGCATTCTTTAACGCATCTCAGGGCCTGTATCATATACTTTCTCTCTTCCTGTGTGATAATTGGATAGCGCCCCTTTAATTCATAGACAGTTTGGTCTGAACCAATACAAACATATAAGTCGCCAAAGGAAGCTGCTTGTTCCAAAAAAGCAATATGCCCACTATGTAATAAATCAAAACAGCCTGTTACAAAAACCTTTTCCATTCAAATTATTTTTTATGCCCATAAACAAATGCTTCCATTACCCGCATAGATTGTAAAGCATCCGCTGCCGAACATGGATTCTCTCCTTTTCCTAAAAAGAAAGTTACTACTTTTTCAATTAGATTTTGCTGGTTATGCAGGGGTGCATCAAATTGTATTATCTCTTTTTTATTATTTCTTTCTATTGTAATCGTATGTCCAAACACAGAAAATTCAATATAGCCGGCTGTTCCTTTAATCAAAAATACATCCTGTTCCTGCGCGCGTTCATCAATTGCAAAACACCAATCCCCATAAAATTGTATTCCATTTTCCATTTGTATTTCTCCCTTCACGGTATCCTCTACCAAATACAAATCTGAAACATTACTTGCACTGCCATGATAATTTAATGCTTTACCAAAAAAATAAAAAACAAGGTCTAACTGATGCGGAGCTAAATCATAAAACAAACCACCCCCCGAGCGGGCTTTATTTACCCTCCAGTTATTTTCATAATAAGTTTTAGGAGCTGCTTTTTTATGCATGATTATTTGAACCTCGGAAATCTTTCCAATGGCACCCTGGTCTAAAAGTTCTTTTACTTTTAAAAATGGAGGAAGTTGTCTTCTATAATGAGCAATGGTTAACTTTCCATTTACTTCATTGGCTACTTGTTGCATATGCTCACAAGCTAAAACTGTTGTAGCCATTGGTTTTTCAACGTATACAAATTTGTTGGCGCGCATGGCTTCAATGGCATATGCTTCATGCACATCGGGCGGAGTAGCAATATAAATAGCATCAATACTTGGATGATGTATTAACTCCAATGCATTGGTAAATGTTTGAGGAACCTGATGACGCAATGCATACTCTTTAAGCAATGCTTCGTCTCTGCGCATCACTGCCATTAATTGAGAATGGGGTACTTTATTAAAAGCAGGACCACTTTTCATTTCAGCTACACTTCCACATCCTATCATCCCCCATCGAATCCTATCCATTATCTAAATTATTTTAGGT
>CAIOYQ010000067.1 GCA_903862505.1 uncultured Bacteroidota bacterium | reverse complement strand
CGCCAAACGGCATGATCTACTGGAGTATATTTATCATATTCTTGTTCAATAATATACTTCTTAAGATGTAGTGGCAATTTTGCTACTTGATCATTATGGTAATCAAAAAAGGCATTCATAATACAATTATACTAACAATTGATAGCATAAAAAAATTAATTGTACATTGAAGCTACAAGCCAATACAAAGGCTTTTTATTACTAAGTTTATCATAAGGTGCGTGATAAAACCCATAGATTTATAATATTTATGAAAAGGACTATATTATTTTTAAGCATATTGGTATCCATATTCTGGGTGTCTACTCGTTTTATAAATGCGTATAAATATGCTTTGGTTGGAGTTGTTTTTGAAATTCTATGGCTACCAATGATACTTTTGATATTTTGTCTTCCAGTAATTTCATTATACTTTTTGCTTAAAGAAAAGTTTAGTTTCAAATCGGCTTATTTTTTTGCAATGCTAATCATGACCCTTACATTCTTATTTATATACTATTTAACTTAGTACCCTTTTTTAAATAAGACAACTGCTAACCTCCGCTAAACAAAAAGGGTCTATGCATTTCATTGCATAAACCCTTGATATTGTTGCTTTTTGGATGTGAACCCACCAGCACATAGTGCTAGCAAATGTTTTACATTTTAGTTGTTTTGTAAATTTTAACTGTTCCATCATTTTCGTTGCTAGTAACAATTAAACTTTGATTAATTGGACTTTTGGAAGCAGGTATGAAAAGAAGACCTTCTGGCGCGTCACCTGTTTTGTACATTTTAATAAATACGGGAGCAGTTGGGATGGTGATATCATAAATAGCAAAGGCATCTGCTCTTTCCATTCCAATAATTGCGATATTTTTGCTACCCACTCTTCCAATACATACTGATTCTGGCTCTACCGATTTGTCATCACTTCTGCCATCATCATAAATTGCTAATTCCTTAGCTTTAATGTCTAGTTCATTTTTGCTATCAAATACTTGGCTACCTGTAGTGGCATTCCAAACACTGAATGATCTAGCGCCTAAGGAGTACAAGGCATCAAAATCACCATCCGCGTCTGTATCCCCTAAAGTGGTTGTTACATTTAATCTTCCTAAAATTGCATCCGTTTTAAGCGTTGCAGCTGTTGGGAAGTTGGTAGCATCCAAAGTAATTGCATTTACTCTTTTCATTTCTGTAAAAGCCGTATATTCTCTTGAATCCCCTTCATTTGCAGTAAATAAGTAGGGTGTTCCATTGTAATTAAAATAGGCAATTGCATCGGGCATATACATACCATATACCTTAGCAAAATTTCCAAACTCAATTTTATTGTCCTTATCACTTACATCAATTGCATTACCTGCTAAAGAATAATCTTTAAATCCTAGAGGAGTAATTTTCTTAACCGTTGCCGTTGCGATATCAATTTCGGCAATTGCATTATTTTCTTGTAGTGTAACGTAAGCTGTTTTTGAATCATCAGAAATAGTCACATACTCTGGCTCAATATCTTTAATGAAATTTTTACCAGGCCCAAAAATTCTAAATCCTTTTGCTGTTAAACTTGCTAATTGACTTTCAAATGCAGCGAAATTCAATGTAGTAACAGAATAATCAGACACTTTGATTATTGACACACTGCCTTCTGGATCATTCAGGTAGTCTGCACTAGGCTCGCCTTCGTTTGCAGAAATTATATAATTGCCATCTGGGCTAAAAGTAACCATATCCGGCAGGGCTCCAACGTTGATGGATTTTATTTCGGCGTAGGTAGAGGTGTTAAATACCACAATTTTACCATTCGCTTGCTTGTTGGTTGATTCAATAGCCGCTGCTAATTTTCCATTACTCACTGCAACACTATTTACATAACCCCCATATGGAAGCATGCTAATAGATTTGATCACAGTTAAACTTGCAGGGTTGCTCATGTCAATAACATCAATTTTGTTTTCAGCGCTGTTATTTACTGAAAACAATCGGTCCGTGGTAGGATCAAAAGCTGTGATTTCTGCAGCACCAAGGCCACCTAAATTAATGGAAGCAATTTCTTGATAACCACTTAAATCCTCGTTCTGCGTGTTTTCCAGTGGCGGAGTAGTATCTTCTTTACGGCAAGAAAAAAGCGTAATCGTAATAAATAGTAAATAGATGAATTTTAATTTCTGCATAATTTTAGTTTAAATGCGAAATTAGTTTCAGTGTATTACCAAAAGGTTATCTAAATATTATTATTGTATTAACAGTACGCTTAAATATATAGGCTATACTATAATCAATAACATTCCCTACATAAAATGCCCCCTTATAAAAAATATTATAAGGGGGCATTATTAAACAAATCTAAATATGTATAAGCCTAGCTTTATTTTATCAAAACTGCACCAACACCTGCCTCCCACAATTGCTTATTTAAGGCAGGAAGTGTATTATTTTTTAGGTCAAGGCCTCTTGCTTTTAGTGCCTCCCAAATAGGGGTGTACTCCTTTAATAAATCTAGCACGGGTTGATTTACTCTTGGGATTTCACTTTCAGTTTGGTTGACCATAAACATATAATTAGCGGTAAACTTATTCGGGAAATTTTCAACATCATCATAAGCAGTTGATTTACGTTGTATCATATCCTCATCCCATGCTTTTAAAAGTTTAACGACTTCTTCGCCTTTCGCTTTTACAGTATTAAACTTATCATCAGCTGGCAAGTTTTTTAATACAGCTTCTAATTGATTTTTACTTTCATATAAATTAAGAATCATCGTATGCATGGTAATTACCTCTCCTTCCATTTGCTTCATTAAGTTGTCAAATTCCTTGTAATCATTTACGCCTACTTGATATAACGGATTGGCTAAAATGCTAGCAGTGGTGCTTGTTGTTTGCTCACCCGCTTTTATTGTTATGGTATAGTTACCAGGGATTGCTTTGTGCCCTCTAAAACTACTTTCAATATAAACACCTGGAATACTTGGGATGCTCGGATAACGCATATCCCACACAAAACGATTTAATCCTTTGCTTGAAGATAATTTAGGTTCCCTTGGACTGCGACGTCCAACCGCTTTTCCATCTCCATCTGATTTAGAACTAAATTTTCTAATTACATTTCCTGCAGCATCTTTTATTTCTATCGTAACCAGTTGGTTCTCTTTTAAAGTTGGAAGCTGATAATAAAGAACGACCCCATTCGCTGGGTTTACGCCCTCAAACATTTTACTTCCTTTAAAATCTTCATTGTTTTGGTCTAATTCACTACTACCATTGGTTAAATAGGCACTTGTGGGTTGATACAATATGGCATTAGAAGTATCTTTTTTATACTGTCTAAATAAATTCAAATCATCTAAAATCCAAAAAGATCTACCCGATGTGCTAGCGATTAAGTTGTCTTGATGAATGCGTAAATCAGTGATTGGTGTATTCGGTAAATTTAATTGAAATGACATCCAATTTTTTCCGCCATTTTGTGACATGTACACGCCAAATTCTGTGCCTGCAAATAATAAATCTTTTACTTTGGTATCTTCTCTGATAACTCTTGTAAATGCGTTACCTGCAATTCCATTATTAATTTTTGTCCATGTTTTTCCATAGTCCGTTGTTTTATATAAACCTGGAGAATGGTCGTCAAATTTATATCTTGTAGTTGCTATATAAGCAGTTGCATTATCAAATGGAGAAACTTCAATAGAATTAATTAAACACTCTGCAAGCCATGTTGGTGTTATATTGTTCCATGTTTTACCGCCATCTTTAGTGATATAAACAAAACCGTCATCGCTTCCTGTATAAATAACTCCTTTTTCGTTGGGCGATTCAACCACATAACTTAATGTTCCGTAGTTTTCAGCGCCTACTGCTTCATTGGTATATGGTCCACCTGGTGTTCCTTGTTTGGTCTTATCATTCCTCGTTAAATCGGGAGAAGCCTCGGTCCAAGTTTTACCCATATCTGTGGTGCGCAATAAAACTTGTCCTCCATGGTAATACGTATTGGGTTCGTGCTTACTCCATATAATAGGTGCGTTCCAATTAAATCGGTATTTATCATCCTTTGCATCCTTCCCTAAATATTGAATAGGGGCAGCCATGATATTCGTACTTCCTTTTGATTTGCTGTCAAACACTTCAATCGTTCCTTGATAACTACCCCCTAAAACATATCTTGGATTATTAGGATCAAATGCTAAAAAAGCACTTTCACCACCTGCAGATGCACTCCAATTGGTTGTATTAATTCCTCCACTAAATGATCGGCTAGCAATTTTTACCGAACTATTATCCTGTTGTCCTCCATATATATTGTAAGGAAATTCATTGTCAACATTAATGCGATAAAATTGCGCGGTTGCATAAATATTTTGACTACTCCAAGATTTTCCACCATTAAATGTGATTCCTGCGCCGCCATCATCTGCAATAACCATATTATTACTATTGCTAGGATTTATCCATAAGTCATGATAATCACCATGTGTTGCTGAGATATTTTCCCAAGTTTTTCCACCATCTGTTGATTTTAAAGCCGGGGCATTCATTACATACAATGTATTTTCAACAATTGGATCCGCAAATACTTCTATATAATACCAAGCGCGACCAATAATACGGTGATCGCTGGTCACGTGGCTCCATGTTTTTCCTGCATTTTCAGAAACGTACATACCGCCTGCTTCTTTTGTAAAATCACTTTCAATAAGTGCATATACTTTTTCTGAGTTTGCCCTACTTACCGTGATGGCCATTTTACCCATTTCTTTTGGTAAACCATCTTTCATTTTATTCCAAGTAGCGCCTCCATCTGTTGATTTGTATAATCCGCTGCCAGGCCCACCACTGGTTACTTTCCAAGGGGTGCGTCCATGCTCCCACATAGCAGCATACAAAATAGTTGGGTTATTCATATCCATTGATAATTCAGCACAACCTGTTTTGTCATCTACGTATAAAACCTTTTTCCAATTAGCACCCCCATCGATTGATTTATAAATACCGCGTTCATATGAACTGCTATATAATGAACCCTGCGCTGCAACAAAAACAATATTTGGATTCTTAGGATCAACGACTACACGTGCAATATGATGTGTTGCTTCCAACCCAATTTTTTTCCAAGTTTTTCCAGCATCTGTACTTTTATACATGCCATCTCCATGATGTGTCATCACACCTCTCACTGCATGTTCTCCCATACCCACATACACTATATTCGGATCGCTCTCGGCAACCGCAATACCGCCAACGGTAGATGTTTTAAAAAATCCATCGGAAATATTATTCCAACGAAGTCCCATATCATCGGTTTTCCAAAGTCCACCACCCGTGGTACCCATATAATATACCATGGGATTACTAGGAACCCCCACTGCCGTGTTAGATCGACCGCCTCTAAAAGGTCCAATATTTCTCCACTTTACTTGCTTGAATGTTTTATTCAGTTCACTAGAATCTGGATTGCTTTGCGCATTCGCAACCGTTGCGAATAATAATAAAAACAAACTACGGATGAATAGTTTTATCATAATTGATTTATTTAAATTGTTATGTTTATTTGGTAAGCTAATATCACGCTTTTTACTAAATTTTATAAGATAATGTCAATAGAATATCAAAAAACTCTGATTATCAGGGTTTCTGGCGGTAAAGGAGCTAGGAATAGATCTATATTTTTCATCATTCACCTCTTTTAACCCGATTTCCATACTTACCAAACAGGCGCTTGGGTGTATAGATAGGCTCATATTTATTATAAGTGAACATGGATTATAAAAAGACTATGTTTGATTTGACTAGGAGAAGTTTAAACATTTTTGAAAATGAACTTGAAATAAACCAATGCCATCATGAGACCCTCTTTTACATTATTTATTCTAATACTATTTGTTGCATGCTCACCATATAAAAAAGTGACTATTTCAATGAGTAAAATACAAACTAATAATTGGTTTAATAAATCAGAGCAAGCTGTTATTTCAAGTTTTGGCAATTATAAAAGAAAGGAAAAAATAGATTCTGGGTATAAGCTTTCATTTGATTATAGTTCCTATAGAGTTCCTAATAACAAAACCTACGCTAATAACTATAATGTTTCCAATAGCAATATTGTAGACAACAAAGGGAATTTGTTAGTACAACGTACTGGCGCAATGCCTAATAAAAGTGCACAAAATTATAATACACAATTAGAGGTTGTTAATTTAAAATATCTTGAGTTTTACTTTGATAAAAACGGGAAGGTTTCCTATGTGATTGCCTCAGGGTATCCCGATTCAGTTAGGTATGAATTGCGAAAAAAAGGGAAGCGATTATAATGTAAAATGACCGATGATGATCAATTTAATTATTTTATATTTTGAACATCCTACAACATTATTTCCCCTTTAAAATAGTATCTCAGTACTATTTAATTAACTCGAAATAGGTGACAAGAAATTTATCTGAAACAACAATTTAGAATTTCTTACTAAAACTACTTGAAATCGTTTTGTTATTTTTCAAAATTTTCAATTTTAGTTAAACAAATAGCTATTCAATTTATCACGTAACTTATTAGTCTTCAACCTCAACAATCATTTCTATTTCTACCGCCATATTCATTGGCAGTGCCATCATCCCAACTGCTGATCTAGCATGTTTACCTTTTTCTCCAAATACGGCT
>CAIOYQ010000066.1 GCA_903862505.1 uncultured Bacteroidota bacterium | reverse complement strand
GTCATGAATTTTGCGCGCACCCCATTTATTGAAGTTGATTTTAAAAAAGTGGCATCGTATAATTCAGTGAAATCGGAACGGAATCCGTCTGCTGAAATTAAAATTACGTATGGTTTGTTTAATTGACTTTTGTCATTTTTTCTACCTTCAATGATTTTTTGTGTTGTGTCTTGCGCAAAAATTACATTTGCAAATACCAATAACAATACTAGACTAGTTAATTTCTTGAACATCTTTTTTTATTTTATTGTTTATATAGATACTTAAAATTATTGTTAAAATGGCAACCATAATTCCTCCTGCGACATCTAATGGAAAATGTTGCGCCAAATATATTCTCGAATATCCGCAGGCTACTGCATAAATGCCCCCTATCAACAAGACTTCTTTTTTTGGAAAGAAATAAACGGTGACGAAAAAAATAGTGAATGCGGTTGCGGTATGACCCGAAGGGAAACTATTCCATAAATGCATATCTACGCCTTCCACCCTATGAAATTGATCCTGCGAAATGCCACTTCCCATGGGCCTGCTTACGGAGTTCCAAATAAAATTTTTTGGGATTTGCGTTAACAGGGTAGAAATTAAAAAGTTAAGAAGGATAAATAGGGCATCTTTTTTATACCATCCAAAAAGAAGCATGAAATAGGGAATCCAAATCCAGCCCTCTGCTAGATAACTAATATAATAGAAAATAATATCTCCCGCCTGGCCAAGATCCTTGTTTAACCCCAAAAAGACAGTTTCTCTGGAGTAAAAATAGCTTACTCCAAACAGCACCATGGCTAGTATTAGGCTTACGCCAATAGCTATTCTAAAGGTTTTGCGAATAGTAGTGTACATTTTGGGATGAGTTCTTATTGCGCATAAAAATACAGAATGTTTATAGCTTATAGTCAACTAATTATTTAAATGGTTGTTATAACTTTACAAATATCCATGAGCAAAGAAAACGACCAAATAAAAGTAATAGGCGCCCGAGAGCACAACCTTAAGAATTTTGACATTTCTATCCCCAAAAATCAATTAGTGGTATTTACGGGGGTAAGTGGTAGTGGAAAATCTTCCCTGGCATTTGATACTTTATACAATGAGGGACAGCGTAGGTATATGGAAAGTTTTAGTGCCTATGCCCGCCAATTTATGGGCGATATGGAACGTCCAGACGTGGATCAAATTACGGGCCTGTCTCCGGTCATTGCCATTGAACAAAAAACCACTAATAAAAATCCTAGGTCAACGGTAGGAACGGTTACCGAATTGTATGACTTTTTGAGATTATTATATGCACGCGTTGGAAAGGCATATAGTTACAATACGGGCAAGCCTATGGTAAAATTTTCGGAAGCGGAAATTGTCCAAAATATATTTACGAAGTTTAAGGATAAAAAAATTAATTTATTGGCACCCGTAGTGCGCGGAAGAAAAGGACATTATAGAGAGTTATTTGAAGAAATACGCAAAAAAGGATTTGTAAAAGCAAGGGTGGATGGGGAGATTATAGAGTTAAGACCCAAGTTTCAGGTAGACCGATATAAAATTCATGATATTGAAATAGTGGTGGACCGCATACCGGTAAACGATGCTATGAAAACCAGGTTGGGGGAGAGTGTGGCTCAGTGTTTAAAAATGGGTAACGACCTACTATTTTTATTGGAAGAAGGAAAAACCAAAGTGGTACAGTTCTCCAAGCAATTAATGTGTTTGGAAACAGGCTTAAGTTATGAGGAGCCTTCGCCCAATAGCTTTTCTTTTAACAGTCCCTATGGCGCCTGCCCTGTATGTAAGGGATTGGGTAATGTATATGCCATTGATTTAAATTTAATCATGCCGGACGCATCACTTAGTATTAATGCGGGTGGAATTGAGCCATTGGGAGAAGCGAGAGAGGCAAGTGTGTTTACGCAAGTAAAACAGTTTGCCAGAAAACATAAAATTAGTTTGGATAAACCCATCAAGGATTTAACTAAGGAGCAATTAGATTTAATATTATTTGGAGATCAAAATATTACCAGTTCATTTGCTTTAGATTTAGATGATGAAAATATTCCCGATGCATATACGGGAACTTATGAAGGAATTGTGTCCATGTTAAAGCGATGGTTTACCTCTTCCCAAAGCACAGATCATTTAAAAGGATGGGTAGAAGGGTTTATGGAATTGAATACTTGCACTGCGTGTGGAGGTGCAAAATTGCGCAAAGAAAGTTTATGGTTTAAAGTAAATGATCAAAATATTGCTGCCATTAATGATATGCACTTAGATGCGTTGCAAAAATGGTTTTTAAACCTTCCTAAAAAATTAGATAAAAAAGATACACAAATCGCCGCCGGTATTTTAAAGGAAATTGATGATCGTATTTCCTTTTTGATGAATGTGGGACTATCTTATTTATCATTAAGTCGTCCCTCCAAAT
The DNA here is from genome assembly GCA_903862505.1 of uncultured Bacteroidota bacterium. Lineage (GTDB taxonomy): Bacteria > Bacteroidota > Bacteroidia > Chitinophagales > Chitinophagaceae > Sediminibacterium. The sequence continues at coordinate 15,333 of CAIOYQ010000066.1, read as the reverse complement.
CCTTGAGTGGAGGAGAGTCTCAAAGAATACGTTTGGCCACGCAAATAGGATCCCAATTACAAGGCATTACTTATATATTGGATGAGCCAAGTATTGGCCTACACCAAAGAGACAACCAGCGTTTGATTGTTGCCTTAAAGCAATTAAGAGATATTGGCAATACGGTGTTGGTAGTGGAACATGATAAGGATATTATGATGGCCTCCGATTATTTAGTAGATATTGGGCCTCGAGCTGGAATTCATGGAGGACATATTGTAGCTCAGGGTACGCCCAAAGAAATCCTAAAATTAAAATCTGAAACCGCCTTGTATTTAGCGGGCAAAAAAATGATTGAAGTGCCAGCAGAAAGGAGAAAAGGTAACGGTCAAACGATTGCTATTAAAGGCGCCACGGGCAACACTTTACAAAAAGTGGATTGCGAATTCCCATTGGGAAAATTTATTGTAGTATCAGGTGTGAGTGGAAGTGGTAAGTCTACCTTAATTAATGAAACACTATATCCCATTTTATCTCAGTTCTGTTATCATAGCAAAACCAAGCCCATGCCATATAGCAAGGTAACAGGCTTGGAAAATATCGATAAAGTAATTGAGATAGATCAGTCACCGATTGGTCGTACTCCAAGAAGTAATCCTGCCACCTATTGCGGTTTTTTTACAGACATTAGAACCTTATTTGCATCGGTACCGGAAGCTAAAATTCGTGGGTATCAAGCAGGTAGGTTTTCTTTTAATGTTAAAGGGGGAAGATGTGAGGTTTGTGAAGGAGGTGGTATGCGCGTAATTGAAATGAATTTTTTACCGGATGTGTATGTGCATTGTGAAAAGTGTGGAGGCAAGCGTTATAATAGAGAAACTTTAGAAATTAGGTACAAAGGGAAATCAATTAGTGATATATTAAACATGACCGTGGAAGAAGCTTGTGAATTTTTCCAAGCCGTTCCTTTTATCTATAGAAAAGTAAAAGTATTGCAGGAGGTTGGATTGGGATATATTACTTTAGGACAGTCGGCGGTTACCTTAAGTGGTGGGGAAGCACAACGAGTAAAACTATCCACGGAGTTGGGTAAAAAAGATACGGGTAAAACCTTTTATATTTTAGATGAGCCTACTACCGGCTTGCATTTCCAGGACATTAAATTGCTTATTGGAGTATTGGACAGACTTGTTGAAAGAGGGAATACGGTGTTAGTGATTGAACACAATATGGATGTGATTAAAGTAGGCGATCATATTATTGATCTAGGCCCCGAAGGCGGAACTGGTGGTGGTGTGATTCAGTTTACAGGAACCCCGGAGGAGATGATTAAAAAATCAAAATCACATACTGCAAAGTATTTAACTTTAGAAATGAAGTAGGGGTAGCTTAATTGTAACTAAATTTGCCTTTAACCGTTCTACTTTTAAATATTTAATACCAATTTGAAAAATACTTTATTATATCGCAGTTTTTTTTTGATCATCTTTATCTTCCTTCATTCAGTGGTTGCAAATGCCAATACACTAAAGGGAACTGTGAAGGATAGGAATGGCAAGGAAATACCCTACGCGTCAATAAGTATTAAAAAAACAACTACTGGTACTACAGCAAATAGCAAGGGGCAATATAGTTTGCAATTAGGGAAAGGAGAATATATCATTGTATGCCAAAATATTGGATTCAAAATCAGCGAGCAAAAAATAATAATTGAGGATAACCTCACTACATTCAACTTTGTTTTAGAGGAGCAGGAATATGAATTAAAGGAAGTAGTCGTGTCTAATAAAGCGGAGGATCCTGCCTATGAAATAATCAGAAACGCCATCAAGCAGCGACCAACCTATTTAAAGGAGTTTAATAATTTTAAATGTCAAGTATATTTAAAAGGGCAATTACAATTAAGGGATTATCCCAATAAATTTTTAGGAGATACGGTGGACTTTGAGGATGGCGACACGAGTAAGGCCAAGCTGTTGTATTTATCCGAAACTTTTGCGGACTATTCCATTAGAGACAATCAAAGAAAAGTAGAAATAACCTCCACTAAAGTAAGTGGAAGAAGTGATGGCTTTGGATTTGGAAATCCATCCATCATTTCATTTTATGAGAACAATATTGAAGTGAATAATGCCTTGAACCCGAGAGGATTTATTTCGCCTATCGCAGACAATGCACTTAATTATTACAAGTATAAATACCTAGGTTCATTTTATGAAAATGGCCTTGAAATTTGTAGAATTAAAGTAACGCCCAAGCGAAAGCAGGAGCCTTTATTTAATGGCTTTATCACCATTGTTGATGGTCGTTGGTGCATACATAGTGTTCAATTAAATTTGGTAAAGGAACAGCAGTTACAGTTGGTTGATACAGTGAGCTATGATCAAATTTATATGCAAATTGATAACCAGTGGGTGGTAAAACAACAAGTTAGTAATATAGCAGGTAGTTTTTTAGGTTTTAAGTTTTATGGAAGTTTTTTGCAAGTGTATAACCAGTATGAAATCAATAAAAACTTTGGCCCAAAGTATTTTAGCAATGTTATCATTAAATATTTAGATAGTTCAAATAAAAAATCACTGCAATTTTGGGATAGTGCCCGTCCGGTTGCTTTACTTCCTAGTGAAGCCTTGGATTTTATTAAAAAAGACAGTCTAGAAAAATTAAGATCATCTCCTGCTTATATGGATAGTGTGGATAGTGTCAGAAATAAACCAAAGTTTTTGAATGTTTTTGTAACAGGGTATAATTATAGTATCCAGACTAAAAAAACTTTCCTTAGGTTTAACCCTTTACTCACCGCCTTTCCAAGTTATTTTAATCCAGCTGAGGGCCGTGTGATGAATTTTAGAATGTCCTATTCAAAACAATTCAAAAGGTACAATAACCTAGAAATTACACCGGTGCTGAGGTATGGGTTAAGTAAGCAGCAATTGTATGGAGAACTCATCACTAATTATACATTTCCAACAAAGTCTAGATCCTTTTTGAATGTAGGATTTGGGAATACCGTTTTTCAGTTTAATAACAATAATCCAATTACTGAATTATTAAATTCAGTGGGTGGATATATCTGGGGCCGAAATGATATGAAAACTTATGAAGCATCCTATTTTAAAATAAGGTATGGCCGAAATTTTGGTCAAGGCATTAATGCATCGATGGACATACAGTTTCAAAACCGAAAACCAATGGACAATGTGGTTGAAATGTTAAAGGGAAAAACATTTGCACCCAACTTTCCAACTACTTTAATGAGTGCTAATTTAGTACCCCATAAATCATTCATAGTTAATTTTAATATTAATTGGAGGCCTTTTTCAAAATATCTTGAATTGCCTGAGCGCATGATTAATTTGGGGTCAAAATATCCAACACTTAATTTTAATGTAGCAACTGGCTTAAAATCAATATTAGGCAGCGATGTTGATTTTGTGAAATGGCGTGTAACCGCTTCTCAAAATTTGAATTTAAAACTATATGGAAAATTAGATGCGAAATTTATGGTAGGCGGCTTTTCAAACACGAATAAAGTTTACACACCTGATTATCAGCATTATTTAGGCAATGAAATAGCAATAAATAACAACTATATGAATGGCTTTCAGCTATTGCCTTACTATACCTATAGTAATGTATCCTCCCTTTATACTGAATCCCATTTTGAGTATCATTTGAATGGATTTATATCCAATAAAATCCCGGTATTTAAAAAATTAAATTGGTTTTTTATAGTGGGTGCAAATACCTTGAATATAAATGGCAAACCAAATTATTTTGAAACTTTTGCCTCTGTTGAAAAAATCTTTAAGTTAATTCGTGTCGACTTTGTGAATGGTTATTTACAAAATGGACCCAAAACGCAGGGGATTAAATTTTCTTATAAATTATTCTAGTGACGGATCATAGGGATATGCTCTATCTCGTCCTCGTAATACATTTCTCCTGCTTGTTCAAATCCTTGTTCGTTGTAAAATTTCTTCAAGTATAATTGTGCTCCAATTTTAATAGGGTGCTTACCAAATAATCTTTCACATTCAGCTATGGAATATTGCATAAGCGCTTTACCTGCACCAATACCTCTGTGTTTTGGTGAACCAACCACGCGACCTATACTTTGGTAACCAGGATAACTCTGGTCTACATTAAATAGGCGAGTGGTTGCAATTAATTCACCATTTAGCCAGCCCATGGTATGATAGGCTATTTGGTCATTATTGTCCATGTCTAAAAAGATACAGTTTTGTTCTACTACAAACACTTCGCTTCTCAATCTTAACATGGCATACAGCTCGTCCACAGTGAGTTCCGAGAAATGCTTAGTGCTCCATTGTATGGTTGGGTTTATTGACATATTCACAAAATTAAGGCTTTGGCCAAACTCTTTGCTAATATTGATGGCAATCCCAATATATTTTTGCAATTTTGCCCAAATTATTCCCCACCATGACTAAAAAGGTAGCCATTATAGGAGCAGGTCCAGCAGGTTTAACTGCTGCGTATTTGTTAGGTAAAGCTAAGCAAGAAGTAACGGTATTTGAAAAAGATCCAACATATGTAGGGGGTATTTCAAGAACAGAGTCTTATAAAGGTTATCATTTTGATATTGGTGGACACCGTTTCTTTTCAAAATCAAAAGAAGTAGAAGATTTTTGGACCGAAATTTTAGCCGATGATTTATTAGAGCGTCCAAGAAGCTCAAGAATTTTTTATAACAAAAAGTTTTTTTCTTATCCATTAGCTGCTTTTGAAGCGTTGATGAATTTGGGAATTTGGGAAAGCTTCCTTTGCGTAATGAGTTATTTAAATGCAAAATTATTCCCCGTAAAAGATCCACAAAATTTTGAGGACTGGGTAACCAATCAGTTTGGTAAACGGTTATTTAATATTTTCTTTAAAACCTATACCGAAAAAGTATGGGGTATTCCATGTAAAGAAATTTCTGCAGACTGGGCAGCGCAAAGAATAAAGGGTTTATCCTTAAGTAGTGCGGTTTGGAACGCCTTGTTTAAGCCAAGTGGTAAAAAGAGCAAAGGAGATGTGATTAAAACATTGATCGATTCTTTCCGTTATCCAAAACGTGGTCCAGGGATGATGTGGGAAGAATGTGTGGTGAAGAGTAAAGCATTAGGTGTAAAGATTGAGATGAATACAGGCGTAAATAAAATTGAGAAAGTAGGAGCAACTTGGAATGTATATACTACAAACGGAACAACACTAGAAGGCTTCGATTATGTATTGTCATCGGCACCGATGCGTGAATTAATTCCTGCGGTGGTACCTGCCTTTTCGCCAGCAGCATTGCATGCAGCGAGTCAATTAAAGTATCGTGACTTTTTGACGGTGGTATTAATATGTAAGGACCAAGACGCATTTAATGATAACTGGATTTATATACACGAACCCAATGTAAAAGTGGGACGTATCCAAAACTTTAAATCATGGAGCCCTTATATGGTACCAGATCCTGAAATGGCTTGTTATGGATTAGAGTACTTCTGTTTTGAAGGGGATGGTTTATGGACCAGCAGCAATGAGGACTTGATTGCATTGGGCACTAAAGAGATTGACCAAATTGGTTTAACAAAACCTTCAGCGATTGTGGATGGGTATGTAGTAAGACAACCTAAAGCGTATCCAGTATACGATCATGAGTATAAGGATCATTTAAATGTGATTAGAGCAGCATTAAAAGAATATAAAGGACTTTATTTAGTGGGCCGCAATGGTATGCATAAATACAATAATCAGGATCATAGTATGATGACCGCCATGTTGGCTGCTAAAAATATTATTGCAGGCACCGAGGTCTATGATTTATGGGATGTAAACGAAGATGCTGAATACCATGAGGGAGGTGACCGTGGTGCAGCAGCAGGTATCATAGGCCGTGCCGTTCCAGAAAAGGTTTCATAAAATATAACGCTATACTAATACCCGTACTTTCCCGTATAAATTTACAGCGTTAGGCTATTCAAAAAGATAACCATATTTCTTTAGGAGGCGAAAAGTGATTCGAATATGTAATAATCCCACCGTACCTATAATAAGAAAAGCAACTGAAATACCTTTTAAGATATTTAAAATGGTCGCAGCTGAAATTTCTTTTGGAAAGCCAGGTTGTAAGGTAATAATTTCGTCAATATATTTAGATAAAGTGGCATTGTCTGATAATAGAATACTTAAGCCATTTAAACAAAACAAACTACATAAGAATATACTTGCAATGGCGTTTACCTTAATCCAATCTTTTAAACTTTTCTTTAGGATTTGCTCAGTTTGTACACCTTGTCTTAAAAACTTAAAACTTACAAATGTGTAAATAACAAAACAGGCTAAAATAAATACGTACAATAAATTAGTAGGGTTTAACAGGGATACCATCAATAATATAGTATCTATGAATCCTAAGAATAATGCGATAGGAATTAAAATATAAGTCAATACTTTGTATAGTTTCAAATTATCTAGCATGTACTTATTTTAAATTTAATTTGATATGTAATTCTTCAAATTGTTTATCATCAATACTGCTAGGGGCATCCAACATTACGTCACGTCCACTATTGTTTTTAGGAAAAGCAATAAAGTCACGGATACTTTCACTGCCACCTAATAATGCACACAAACGGTCAAAGCCAAAGGCAATGCCACCATGTGGAGGGGCACCATATTCAAAAGCGCCTAATAAGAATCCAAATTTATGATTTGCTTCTTCTGGGGTCATTCCTAATGCAGCAAACATTTTTTCTTGTAAGGCTCTTTGGAAAATACGAATCGAACCTCCACCAATTTCATTGCCATTCAGCACCATATCATAAGCATTGGCTTTGATATTGGCATAAGGATGTTCTAAGTATTTGGCAGCGTCCTTAATTTCAGGCGCATTGTTAATCATCATATCAATATGATCCGGCTTAGGGGATGTGAATGGATGGTGTCTAGCTACCCATCGGTTGCCTTCCTCGTCATATTCAAATAATGGAAAGTCTAATACCCATAATAATTTAAATTCATCTTCTTTACGGAAGCCTAATTGCTTTCCTAACTCTAAACGCAACTCACTAATGGCTTTACGTGTTCTTTCTTCAGCACCTGCTAATATTAAAACCAAGTCACCTGCTTTTGCATTTGCAGCAGTGGCGATGGCTTTTAATTTATCCTCTGCATAAAATTTATCTACGCTGCTTTTAAAGGTGCCGTCTGCATTACATTTTATAAACACCAATCCTTTCATGCCAATTTGCGGACGCTTTACCCATTCTGTTAATTCGTCGGTTTGCTTACGAGAATACTCGCTACAGCCAGGGGCTGCAATAGCAATAACGGTTTCGGCTTCATCAAATACTTTAAAGTCTACACCATTAATTAAAGCGGCCTGGTCTTGCTTATCAGTGAATACGTGACCTGGCTTTTTCAAATTACACAATTCCATCCCAAAACGAATGTCTGGTTTATCATTGCCATAATTCCACATCACATTTTCCCAAGTCATTCTTTGAACGGTCTCGGTGTAATCAATATTTTTAACGTCTTTAAATATACTCTTAATTAATCCTTCAAACATATTTAAGATATCTTCCTGTTCAACAAAACTCATCTCACAGTCAATCTGTGTAAACTCAGGTTGACGATCGGCTCTTAAGTCCTCGTCTCTAAAACATTTTACAATTTGGTAGTAACGGTCGTACCCACTTACCATTAACAATTGCTTGAAAGTTTGTGGAGACTGGGGTAGTGCATAAAATTCACCTGCATTCATTCTGCTAGGTACCACAAAGTCACGCGCACCTTCGGGGGTTGACTTAATTAAAAAAGGAGTTTCAATATCCATGAAACCTTTTTCATGTAAATAATTTCGAGTTGCACGATTTACGCTATAACGTAATTCAATATTCTTTTTCACTGCGTTTCTTCTTAAATCCAAGAAACGGTATTTCATTCTAATGTCATCACCACCATCGGTATCATCCTGAATGGTAAATGGAGGAACGATAGAAGCATTTAATATTTTGAAAGAGACCACTTTAATTTCAATTTCACCAGTAGGAATATTGGCATTTTTATTAGAACGCTCAATAACAGATCCCTTTACTTGCAACACAAATTCACGACCAAGGGGATGTGCATCCAATTGAGCCTGTAATTCCTCACCTAATAATAACTGGGTAATACCATAACGATCCCTAAGGTCCACAAAAGTAATGGCACCAAATTTACGAATGGTTTGTACCCAACCCGCTAGGGTAACTTCCTGACCTACAAATTGGATATTTAAGGCTCCACAATGGTGTGTACGATACATATAAAACTATTAAAATATGATAGGTCTGCAAATATAACCCAATTCCTAGAAAAACCCCATCTTTGCGGTATGACTCCAATGGGAATAACTCCACAATTTAGAAGAATAATACTCTCAGGATACTTTTTTTTAACGGGCATTTGTTTTGCAAGCTGGGCAAGTAGGATTCCAGACATTAAAACACATTTGGGATTAAGCGATGGTGCATTTGGTGCATTTTTATTTTTCTTACCGATTGGTTCTTTTTTAGGCATTCCAATTTCAGGAAGCTTAACTGCAAAATATGGCAGTAAAACCATGGTTAGCATTGCGGCGGTTTTATACCCAATGACATTAATCAATATCTCATTCGCCAATAACACCAGTTATTTAGCAGTAGCGCTTTTTTTATTCGGAATGATTGGGAACATGTTTAATGTTTCTGTAAATACCCAAGCGACATCCCTTTCTAAATTATTTGAAAAAAGTATTATTTCTAGATTTCATGGTTTCTGGAGCTTAGCAGGATTTGCGGGCGGTTTACTAGGAGGGTTTTTTGTTGCTCAATCTATATCTCCTTTCCAACAATTTATTTCAATTGCAATTGTAGGTTGGATATTTTTAATTGCCACTAGAAAATATTTAATGCCAAATGAAAAAAGTACTGCACCCATTTTTAAAATGTGGTCCAAGCCAAGTCCTTTATTATTTCAATTTGGTTTAGTGGCCATGAGTAATATGATATGTGAAGGAATGATGTTTGATTGGAGTGGATTGTTTTATAAGGATGTTGTAAAAGTATCAGATGCTTGGAGAACGACAGGGTACATTTGTTTTATGGCTTGTATGACTACTGGAAGAATGTTTGCGGATACACTTATTAATTATTGGGGTGCTAGAAAACAATTAATGCTAAGTGGATTGGTAGTAAGCCTAGGAATTATCATCGCCGTTTTACATCCACATATAATTACCAGTAGTATTGGATTTATGCTAGTGGGTTTTGGGGTGTCTTCTGTAATCCCAACTGTCTATGGCACAGTGGGTAGAAATGCCGCCCCAGGCCAGGCCAGTATTGCCCTTGCATCGGTTTCCTCTATTGGTTTTTTTGGATTCCTTATTGGGCCACCAATCATTGGTTTCTTATCTCAAGCTGTTGGCTTAAGAGCAGCATTTTTCACAATTTCAATATTAGGCATTGTAACTTTTTTGCAAGCACATCGTCTGAAAAAATATTTATAAAACGCGCGCGTAAATTATAAAGTAGCTTCTTCTTTTTTGTGTCTTGGTTTGTAGATTAAATAGTAGAAAGCCAAAATGACTACACCTGTAACAAATGGAACCATGGCCATATGTTTTACCGTAGTGTTACCAAATACAATAATGTTATCTACTTTAAAAAATTCCGTACACATCCAAAAAGAGTTGGCACTAATCCAAACCGTAATGGCAAGGTTATGACATAATTCAGAAACTATATGTCTCGTCCTCCATGCAATCACAATAGAAATGATTAAAGTTGGAATAATCATAATTACTCCAAGTGGCCTCCAGCCCATACACCATGCAATATCTTTAAACAACCAAAATACAATATGTAAGTTTTCCATTTTTCGGTAAGCGATTGGAATATTGTATAAATCTTTTTTGTTTGCTGCCATTATTTGAATTTATAAAGATTGAAAATAATAATTTTTATGGTTACTTTTTCAAAATAGATGAAAATCGTTCTATACTTGCTTCGGGATCTAGCATTGCGCCTTTTTCCAAGTGTTCCAAAAGCTGTGCGGTAAAATAGGGCGCCAATGAACAACCCTTTGTGCCCATACCGTTACAGATAGCCAATTGAGCTTGGCTAGGATGTACACCAACAAAGGGTCGTCTTTGCGTATTGGTTGGTCTAATACCTGCTATATGATCCACTATTTCGTAGGGAAGTTTTAAAAACTGCTCCAAGCTTTCTACCATTTTTTCTTTAAACGAGCTAGTTGGTAAACTGTCACTAAAAGTCCATTCATAATTAGAGCCCACCCAAAATAAATCATCCTTCCAAGGAATAATAGAGATATTGTTTTTGTAAATATTTTGATTAGGAAGTCCAGGTACTTTAATAATAAGTGCTTCTCCTTTATTGGGTGCAAAGGGGAGTGTTTTAAAATAAGGATTTTGCATACTTGCAATACCATCACAGAAAATAATTTTTTCGGCAGTAATATTTTTCCATTGCACTTTATTTTCAAGAAGTACCACTTCATTCATGTTAAAATGTGCATTGATATAATGGTCATTGGAAATTAAAAACGCCTTCCATGTTGCTAGCATTTTATTTACATCCAGCCAATAACATTCACTAATGCCGCCTACTCCATATTGCGCATTAAAATAGGGTGTCCATGCTGTTGGATCCTGCTGTATAAGATAAATATTTTCATGCGTCATTCTGTAATTAAAACTTTCCTTCATTTGTTCTGAAGGATGCAATAAGATAACAGGTGCTTCTTGTATAATGTGAATGTTTAACTTTTCTTGAAGTTCCGTATATGCTTTTACTGCATAGGGAAGTATGGTTTCAATCATCCAGGTTTGTACAATGCGTCTGCCGGTAACAGGGTTGATGACACCACTCGAAACCGAACTTGCACTTTGGATAGTTTCATCATTCACTATTTTGTAGGAGATGCCTGCTTTGTCTAATTGATAACACATCCAACTACCTACAAGGCCTTGTCCAATGATTAAATATTTTACCTGCGCTTGCAATGATTATTTATTAATAACAGGCACTACAAAGCGAATGCTGTCTTTTATTTTATTGGCTTGCGCCACTAATATAATTTCAAATTTTCCTTTATACTCATCCGGAACGGTGAAACTGAATTCGGTTTCAAAAGGGGTATTAGCAATGGTCGTGAAATACTGAAAAGGAAACACATTCATAAACCAACCATCCACTGATTTCTGGGTTGTTGCGTTTAAAAAGGAACAAGTAATACCACCTGTTTTTTCTTCGGTAAAATTATGTGCAACCGAGGTGATTAATTTAAATGACTGTCCTTGTTTTAATTGAGTAGGGGGAGCTGCATTAATTTTTAAATAAGGGGATTGCGCATGCATTGAACAAGCCAATAATAAACAAAGTGCAAGAGATAAGAAATGCTTCATGCAACAAACTTACAATAAAAAATCCCTTAACGTTCATGCTAAGGGATTCGGGTAAATTTTATATTGTGAAGTCAATAGGACTTGTACATTATTTCTTTAAAACAGCAGCCATTGTTTTACCAATATCTGCAGGACTCGCGCAAACGTGAATGCCACAAGCAGTCATAATTTTCATCTTCGCTTCTGCAGTATCGTCGGCACCGCCAATAATCGCTCCGGCATGACCCATGCGGCGACCAGCAGGTGCTGTTTGACCAGCAATAAATCCAACCACTGGTTTTTTCATATTGTCTTTGATCCAATTTGCTGCATCTGCTTCCATGCTACCCCCAATTTCACCAATCATAATAATGCCTTCTGTAGCTGGATCGTTCATTAATAATTCAACCGCTTCTTTAGTGGTAGTACCAATGATGGGGTCACCACCAATACCAATTGCGGTAGTGATTCCTAAACCCGCTTTCACTACTTGGTCAGCAGCTTCATATGTTAATGTACCGCTCTTTGAAACGATACCAATGGTTCCTTTCTTAAAAATAAATCCTGGCATGATACCCACTTTCGCTTCTTCTGCAGTAATCACACCTGGGCAGTTGGGTCCAATTAAACGCGTTGTCTTTCCTAATAAAAAGTTTTTCACTTTTACCATGTCTTGAACAGGAATTCCTTCTGTGATACAAACTACTAAACTAATGCCCGCATCTGCTGCTTCCATAATGGCATCTGCTGCAAATGCAGGAGGTACAAAAATGATACTCACATCCGCGCCTGTTGTTTTAACAGCATCGGCAACCGTATTAAACACAGGTCTGTCTAAATGAGTAGTGCCCCCTTTACCTGGTGTTACACCTCCCACTACTTGCGTTCCGTATTCTATCATTTGAGAAGCATGAAAACTACCTTCGGTACCGGTAAAACCTTGTACGATAATCTTAGAATTTTTGTTCACTAATACTGACATGAGGACTGATTTTATTATTTGTGCCGCAAAAATAGGCTAAATGCCCTTTTTTTACCCTTATTTACCAACAAAAATTATAGGTTTTTTTATAAATGGCTTGTATGTGCTACTTTTGTCCCTCGCAAGACAAAATTTAAAATCAAAATTATGGCAACAACTTCAGACATCACGCGTGGAATGATCTTAAAATTAGACAATAACTTATATACTGTTGTTGAGTTTGGTGAGAATAAGACTGCACGTGCAGCAGCGAAAATCTGGGCTAAATTAAAGGGGGTAGACAATAAAAGATCTATTGAAAAGACATGGAATAGTGGTGAAACCGTTTATCCAGTAAGAGTGGAGAAAAAGACCTACCAGTTCTTATACAAGGATGACAGTGGTTATAACTTAATGAACAACGAAACTTTTGAGCAAATAGTGATGGCCGAGGAAATGATTGACGCCCCTCAATATTTAATTGAAGGTGCGGAAGTTTTTGTATTTATGAATACTGAAACAGAATTGCCAATTGGCGCTGAGTTACCTGAAAAATTAGACGTTTTAATCACTTATTGTGAGAATGGCGTTAAAGGAGACACCGCAACAAGAGCTTTGAAAGCTGCAACTATTGAATCAGGCGCTACCGTGATGGTTCCTTTATTTGTGAACGAAGGGGAGAAGATTAAGATTAATACTAAGAACGGAGAATACGTAGAGAGAGTGAAATAAAATACGCTTATGATATTGAAAAAAGACCCCAATTTGGGGTCTTTTTTGTGTATAGGTACTTTTGAATTTATCCCCAAAATGGCCCATTTTTGATAAAAAAAGGGCATTTTATTGTGTTTTTTGCCAAAAATACCCCAATTTTACCCAAAATTGCTAAATATGGACTTAAAACAAATTCACGACCTTATTAAGGTGGTAAACAAAAGTAATATCGGTGAAATTAGTATCGAAGACAAGGATGGTAAAGTAACCATCAAACAAAAAGAAGATAAAATTACGGTGACTTCAGCGCCAGCTCAGGTATATGCCGCAGCTCCTGCACAAGCACCAGTTGCTTCTGCTCCAACGGGAGGTCCAGCTGCTCCAGCGGCACCAGCAGATAACTTAATTACTATAAAGAGCCCAATGATTGGTACTTTTTACCGTCGCGCAGCTCCCGACAAACCATTAATGGCCGAAGAGGGTACAGAAGTAAGCCCAGGTAAAGTGGTTTGTATTATTGAAGCCATGAAACTGTTCAATGAAATTGAATCAGAAGTAAAAGGAACGATTGTCAAAATATTGGTGGAAGACGCAAGTCCGGTTGAATACGACCAGCCATTATTCTTGGTACAACCAGCATAGTTTCATTTTCAACTTTAAATCAAAAAAATGTTTACAAAGATATTGATTGCCAATCGTGGCGAAATTGCTTTGCGTATTATTCGCACTTGTAGAGAAATGGGCATAAAGACAGTCGCTGTTTATTCTACTGCCGATAAAGATAGCTTACACGTAAAATTTGCAGATGAAGCGGTTTGTATCGGTGGACCCAAAGGAGTAGAGTCTTATTTGAACATTCCGCATATTATGGCTGCATGTGAAATTACCAACGCCGATGCAGTACATCCGGGTTATGGTTTCTTGGCAGAGAATGCAAAATTTGCACAAATTTGTGCGGACCACGGCATTAAATTTATTGGACCCACTCCAGACATGATTAATAAAATGGGGGACAAGATTACCGCAAAGGAAACTATGATTAAAGCAGGTGTTCCAGTAGTACCAGGTGGAGAAGGTTTATTAGAAAGTGTAGAAGCAGCAAAAAAATTAGCCAAAGAAATAGTATATCCTGTTATCATTAAAGCCACTGCAGGTGGTGGTGGTAAGGGTATGCGTGTAGTATGGAAAGAAGATGAAATTGAAAAAGCATTTGGCGACGCAAAGATGGAAGCGGCTGCAAGTTTTAAAAATGATGGTTTGTACATGGAGAAATTTGTGGAAGAACCAAGACATATTGAAATTCAAGTGGCAGGAGATCAATACGGAAATGTTTGTCATTTGAGTGAGCGTGATTGTTCTATTCAAAGAAGACATCAAAAGTTGGTAGAGGAATCTCCTTCTCCATTTATGACCCCAGAATTGCGTCAAAGAATGGGAGATGCAGCTATTAAAGCAGCTTCGGCTATTAATTACGAGAGTATAGGTACCATTGAATTTTTAGTGGACAAACATCGTAATTTTTACTTCATGGAAATGAATACCCGTATTCAAGTGGAGCATTGCGTTACAGAGGAAGTAGTGAGTTATGATTTAATTAAGGAGCAAATTAAAATTGCTGCCGGAGAAAAAATATCTGGGAAAAATTACGAACCAAAATTACATGCGATTGAATGTCGTATTAATGCCGAAGATCCATACAACGATTTCCGCCCTTCACCAGGAAAGATAACGGTATTGCATACGCCAGGTGGACATGGTGTGCGTGTAGATAGTCACGTTTACGCAGGTTATGTAATCCCTCCTTACTATGATTCTATGATTGGTAAATTAATCACAGTAGCGCAAACACGTGAGGAAGCTATTAATACCATGTATCGTGCTTTAAGCGAATATGTGATTGAAGGAGTGAAAACAACCATTCCCTTCCATTTACAATTAATGCAAAATGAAGATTTTAGAAAAGGAAACTTTACCACTAAATTCCTGGAGGGTTTTAAGATGAAGTAATTTTAAATCAATTTCTCGACTCGCCCTGCGCAATGCTCGAAAGCTCGCTCGAAATTGTTTTAAAATTGTCAAATAATGAAATGAAAAAGAGGGGCCCCATGAAGGAGCCCCTCTTTTTATTATTTAAGCACCATAAAATTTAATAATTGTATTAAAAATTTACAATCGAATAATTAAAAAAGTCCCGATTGCTCGGGACTTTTTTGTTGGGGGGTTCACCTTTGGGGATCATCCTTGATATTTACTT
>CAIOYQ010000065.1 GCA_903862505.1 uncultured Bacteroidota bacterium | reverse complement strand
TACACATTTGACAATTTTTTCAATCTTGCATACTCAATTTTTTAGGAATGAGCATATCTTTGGAGCAATTATTTATATTAAAATTAATATCATATGTCTTTAAGAACCGACGCAGTCAATCATGTAAGTCATGGACATGTAAATTCTCCTGAAATCAAAGGCGCTAAAATCACGGGTGTTTTTGGCGAAAACGTTTTTACCTTAAAAACGGCTAGGGAATTTTTAAGCGAAGAAGCTTATAAAAGTTTAACAGTTAGTGTTAGAGGTGGTAAAAAAATTGATCGTCAAGTGGCAGGACAAATTGCTTCTGGAATGCGCGCTTGGGCGGAAGGTAAAGGTGTTACACACTATACACACTGGTTCCAACCCTTAACTGGTGCTACTGCAGAAAAACATGACTCTTTCTTTACCTTAAAAGGAGATGGCACTGCCATTGAAGAATTTGAAGGTGCTGCCTTAATTCAACAGGAACCAGATGCTTCTAGTTTCCCTAATGGAGGATTGAGAGCTACTTTTGAAGCAAGAGGATATTCCGCATGGGATCCTTCTTCTCCCCCATTTATTATTGAAATTGGAAATGGTAAAACATTATGTATTCCTACGATATTTATTTCTTACACAGGAGAGTCTTTGGATTACAAAGCGCCGTTAATGAAAGCAGTAGAATCGGTAAATAAAGCAGCCGTAAATGTTTGCAATTATTTTGACAAGAACGTCACTAAAGTAACCCCTACCTTAGGTTGGGAACAAGAATATTTTGTAATAGACGAAGCATTGGTCAATGCACGACCGGACCTATTACAATGTGGAAGAACCGTTTTTGGTTTCACCCCTGCAAAAGGACAACAATTAGAAGATCATTATTTTGGATCTATTCCAGAAAGAGTGTACGCGTTTATGCGTGACTTTGAAAATGAGTCTTATAAATTAGGGATTCCATTAAGAACAAGACATAACGAGGTAGCGCCTGCTCAGTTTGAGTGTGCGCCTATTTTTGAGGAAGTAAATATTGCTGTGGATCATAATATTTTGTTGATGGATGTAATGACAAGGGTTGCAAAGCGTCACCGTTTAGTAGTATTGTTACATGAAAAACCATTTGCAGGAATTAACGGAAGTGGCAAGCACAATAACTGGAGTTTAGCAACAGATACCGGTGTGAATTTATTAGCACCAGGTAAAACTCCTAAGACCAACTTAATGTTCTTGACTTTCTTTGTGAACACCATTAAAGCAGTTCATGATTACGCAGATATCATAAGAGCTTCTATTGCTTCTGCTTCTAATGATTTCCGTTTAGGCGCCAACGAAGCACCTCCAGCCATTATTTCTGTTTTTATTGGTGATTATTTAACCAAAGTATTGAACGATGTGGAAAGCCGCGTAGGTACTAAGTTTGATGAGCAAGATGAAGCCATTTTAAAAATAGATTTACACAGAAGTATTCCTGAATTATTAATTGACAACACGGATCGTAACCGTACTTCTCCATTTGCTTTCACTGGAAACAAATTTGAGTTCCGTGCAGTAGGTTCCACTGCGAACTGTGCATTGCCAATGACGGTTTTAAATACCATTATGGCAGATACCTTAAATAAGTTTTCTGCAGAAGTGGATGCGTTGGTTGAAAAAGGAGACAAGAAAGAAATTGCCATTATGCAAGTGATTCAAAAATACATTGTATCTAGTAAGAAAATCTTATTTGAAGGCGATGGTTATAGCGAAGCATGGCATAAGGAAGCAGAAAAAAGAGGTTTGCCCAATTTAAAAACAACGCCTGTTGCTTTAGATGCGATGGTTACCGAAAAAGCTAAAAAAGTATTTTTAGAAAATGGAATTTATACGCATGCTGAATTAGAAGCACGTCATGAAATTGAATTAGAAAAGTACATTAAGAAAGTACAAATTGAAGCGCGTTTAATGGGTGATTTAGCAACCAACCATATTATCCCTGCTGCTATTAAATACCAAAATGTATTGTTGCAAAACGTAAGCTTATTACGCGAAGCTGCGCTTCCTGAAAAATTATACAAAGGCCAATTGACTTTATTGAAAGAAGTAAGCACGCATATTCAAGAAGTATATGATAATGTGCATGAAATGGTAGAAGCAAGAAAAGTGGCAAATAATATTGAGGACACAAGAGCAAAAGCCATTAATTATGAAGCCAAAGTAAAAGCTCAATATTTTGATAAAATTCGATACCACGTAGATAAGTTAGAAGAATTGGTAGACGATGAATTATGGACCTTACCTAAATACAGAGAGTTGTTGTTCTTGAGATAATTGAGAAAGTAAATATCAAGGATGATCCCCAAAGGTGAACCCCCCAACAAAAAAGTCCCGAGCAATCGGGACTTTTTTAATTATTCGATTGTAAATTTTTAATACAATTATTAAATTTTATGGTGCTTAAATAAAAAAAAGAGGGGCTCCTTCATGGGGCCCCTCTTTTTCATTTCATTATTTGACAATTTTAAAACAATTTCGAGCGAGCTTTCGAGCATTGCGCAGGGCGAGTCGAGAAATTGATTTAAAATTACTTCATCTTAAAACTCTCCAAGAATTTCGTTGTGAAATTTCCTTTTCTAAAGTCTTCGTTTTGCATTAATTGTAAATGGAAGGGAATGGTTGTTTTCACTCCTTCAATCACATACTCACTTAAAGCACGATACATGGTATTAATGGCTTCCTCACGTGTTTGTGCCACGGTGATTAATTTACCAATCATAGAATCATAGTAAGGAGGGATTACATAACCTGCGTAAACGTGACTATCTACACGCACACCATGTCCACCTGGCGTATGCAATACCGTTATCTTTCCTGG
>CAIOYQ010000064.1 GCA_903862505.1 uncultured Bacteroidota bacterium | reverse complement strand
CAGTCAGAATTTTCAAATAATATTAGTAAGGCATTGAAGACAGTTGGATTTTCGGGAGGCGCAATGGTCATTGTTGGGAAATACTCGGCATTGCCACATGGTAGCATTGTTCCGCAGACTATTCAGGAGGGCGATATTGTATTAATAGACGGAGGAACTAGTTGTGAAGGATATGCTTCCGATATTTCGCGCACCATTGTGTGTGGTAAGCCATCGGCTAGACAAATTGAAGTTTGGAA
The DNA here is from genome assembly GCA_903862505.1 of uncultured Bacteroidota bacterium. Lineage (GTDB taxonomy): Bacteria > Bacteroidota > Bacteroidia > Chitinophagales > Chitinophagaceae > Sediminibacterium. The sequence goes on along the minus strand of CAIOYQ010000064.1, from coordinate 5,898 downwards.
TTTAGAAAAGAAAGCACAGGATGCAGCTTTTGCAGCTATAAAATTAGGAGCTCCATGTGAAGTGGTAGACGCGGCCGCTAGAGCCGTGATTGAAAATGCAGGATTCGCAAAACAATATCAACTTCCAGGTTTACCTCATAGAACAGGACATGGCATTGGCTTAGAAGGACATGAGTGGACTAATTTTGTAAGGGGAAATAAAACGCCTATTCAAGTTGGGATGTGCTTTAGCAACGAACCCACCATTTCTATCCCAGGTGAATTTGGCATTCGCTTAGAAGACTGTTTATATATAAGCGAGGACGGACCTCATTATTTTACTAAACAAAGTATTGCCATTGACCAGCCTTTTGGATAGGTTTAAAATGGATGCTGAACTTAATTTACTGTGTACATGCTTATGGAAGCAGCTGGTGTAGCAGGCCTAGAAGGGGTCGCTGTTGTTGAGGTAGTCCCTTGTAATGCGGTGTTTACGTTTTTTACACTAAAGAACAGCTCGATATAATCATTGGCATCCAGTTCCAATAAAAAATTATTATTGATCGTATTTTTTATTCCTAAACCCTGAATGATATACGTGTTATTGGTATAAGCAATGGCAGCACTGTTTTTTCTAAACCACACTATTATTTCATCCGCGCCAGCATCGGATTTAATAAATTGTAAATGATAGTTCACCTGGAAAATACCTGCTTCTAAGACCACTATTCTTGTTGGATTATTCGCAGTGTTGTTAGTAATATTTATTTTATTGGCTATTTGCTTAAAATTAAATTTAACAGGCGTTGCCGTGGAAGTGAATGCAGTTTGTTTTGCAGTATCATAAAAAACGCAATAGTAGTTTTTTGGAATCATATTACTTAGTGCGTTTATTCTATTAGATAAGCCGGAAGTATCCAAACTATTTAATTTCGTATTGATTCTGTTAGATAATTTTAGGGTGTCAGCGCTGTTTAATTTCAAATGAATTCGATTGCTTAAAAAAAGGGTATCTGTTTTTTTTAATTTATCGTTCAATCCAATATTAACAGCATTACTTGCGGGCTTTAGGCTGTCAGGTGTATTGTTTACCTTTTCTAAACCTAGTGATTTTAAAATATCAATTTTGTTTGAAACCCCTGTGCCACCTAGTTCTATTGGTACAATACTTGTTATCATTTTTGCTTCTTGGGCATAGAAAGCATAAGGAACGTAATTTATTTTTTCAAAGCCAGCTTGTAAAAAATGTAAACTATTATTAGGGTCTACTTCCACCTGAAGGTATTTATCTTCTTTTTGCCATTGAATTAAATCAAAGACACCTATTGTAATTACTTTCCCAGCTTCTTCTGCACCAATATCCGTATAAAACAAACCAAGCACATTGGTGGTTACCGACTTTATTTCCTGATATTCAATATTGGAGCTGAGGGTGTCTGTTAGAATAGAAATTCTTAAAGTGATTTGCTTTTTAGCAATGATCATGCCGCTTTCAGAACGCGCAATGCCTTGAAAATGTATTCCTTTATTATTTTGTGCGCAAACACCATTAAACAATCCCAAAGCAAATAAAATATAAAATGTTTTTTTCATAATCAATATTGTATAAGCTTGTAAATTCTTTGCCGACTGTATAAATTCGCGATCTTATATTGTATATAAACCAAGCAAATAGGGGTACTTAGTTTTTGTATTTGAATAGTTTGTTCAAACTGCAATCCCGAAAAGGGTCCCTGTATATTTTTAATAACCACACCATGGCTATCAAATATTTGTATCGCCATTATATCTAAACCATCTAGTGCGCAGTAAATGCGAAGGGTATTATAAAAAGGGTTGGGGCCTACTTTTATTTGCAAGCCAAAACTGTCCAATTGATTAAAAAGAGAAACTATATCATAACTACTTTGTAAATATCCGGTAGACAATAGGATAGATGGAGTATGATCAATCTTAAACGTACTTGCCATTTCACCCAATCCCCAATCTATCCGCATTTGATTTGTATAAATACTACCCCCAATGCTGTTGATAGTATAGGGGTCTATCTGTTGAAAGCTAACAGGTGCCGAATATTGACTCAATCCCTTTATGCAATAAAGGCATGCTAGTATGACGATACAACACTTTATACTTCTGTGATAAAAATAGCCATACATTGAAATGCTCATTTTCAAATATATGGCTAACTAAAAAAGTACTTTCCGAAACAGCAGGAAAATTGCTTTTAAAAAAAACTACTTTTTCTTTTTTGCAATGGTATCAATAGCCATTACTAACTTATCTAATTCCTGTATACGTGTATAAACATGTGGAGTAATGCGCACGCAACTAATATTTTCCCATACAATACCTACCGTATGAATTTTATAATTAGAAAAAAGGGCACTATCTAATTCACCCGGCGTCATACCATCCACGCTTACTCCGCATATTGCACAAGCATATTCGTCTTTAAAAGAGGTATGAATTTTTACCTTAGGTATATTTTGTACGCGGGTAGCCCAGTAATTTTTTAAGTAACGAATACGCTCTTCTTTCCTTTTCCTGCCTATTCCATTTTGAAAATTAACTGCTTCACCAATCCCTTGTTCAATGGGAAAGCTACGTGTACCTAGCGTTTCAAACTTTCTGATATCTGTTCCATTGGGCTTATCATTGCATACCAATGGCCAAATCTTTTCTATTTTTTCTTTTTTAATCCACAACATGCCACTACCAATGGGTGCAGATAAAAACTTGTGTAACGAAGTGCCATAATAGTCGCATCCTAAATCTGGAATGTTGTAATCCAATAAACCAAAACTATGTGCGCCATCCACAATGGTTTCAATACCATGCTTCTTGGCCATATCGGTAATTTTTTTGACGGGCAATATTTGTCCAATCCAATTAATGATATGGGTGATATGAATGATTTTTGTCTTAGGAGTAATTGCTTTTTCAAATCCTGCAACAATTTCTTCATCGTTTTCAATAGGAAATTGAAAGCTAATTTGATTGTATACAATACCATCTCTTTGTGCTCTTTGTCTCCATGCATTGATCATATTGGGATAGTCCTGCTTGGTTCCAATGATTTCATCCCCCGCTTTTAAATTCAGGCCAAAGATCACCGTGTTTAATGCTTCGGTCGCATTTCGGTTCACTGCAATTTCTTCGGGATCCGCGCCCGCTAGTTGCGCTAATTTATACCTTAAGGGTTCTCGTCCTTGATCCAATATGCGCCACATATAATAAGAAGGGCCTTCGTTGGTCATTTTATTAAAACGCTCAACGGCATCTTGAACAATGCGCGGACTTGGACTGACGCCTCCATTGTTTAAATTAATTAAGGCTGGACTCGTGGTGTAACTCTGTTGAATAATACTCCAATAGTCCTCGTCCATGGCAAGATCCTTTGCACTCACATCTTGTTTTAATAAATTAATATGTTCAAATTCAGCAGCATGTGCTTGATTAAATAGGCTGTTTGCGGAAAAAGCACCCGCCATTAAACCTATTTGTTTTACAAAATTCCTTCTATTTGCCATAGGGTAATGATTAGTTAACTAAGTTAACCATAATATCACCAAAGCATCTATCCCCATGCTCAAATTTTGCCTTTTTGAAGCTGAGAGACTACGCAGTAATTGAATATGACTACAAAGTCTATAAAAAAGGTAGACAATTAGTTAAAAATGCCTATATTTGTGCTGTATTTTATATAAACAAGCAATCGTAAATACGGGCGGTATTTCTATACTGCCCTTTTTTATGTCTCCTATAAATAAGTTCGTACATTTAAATTACTTAAACTTTAAATTATGCGCTTTACATCATTATTATTCGGAGCAATTTTATGCTCATCGGCTTCTTTTTCACAAACCGCAACGCCTAAGCCTCACAAATTAACACCCAACGCGGTTTATGAAATAAGCAATTTAAGTAGTCCTTTAATATCGCCAGAAGGGGATTGGATTTTATATAGCGTTTCTAAAGCAGATGCGCAAAAAGATAAAAATGTTTCTCAATTATATATGATTAATAAGACCGGTACAGAAACGGTTTCATTAACTGAACAAACAAAAGGCGTTGGAAGTTATCAATGGAGTCCGGAAGGAAAATATATTTCTTTTTTAACTGCAGGTAAAGAAGAAAAAGAAGGAAGTCAATTATTTTTATTAGATCGAAGAGGCGGAGAACCTATACAGCTTACACATATAAAAGGAGAAATTGCAGCCTATCAATGGTTTAAAGACGGCAGTAAAATTTTATTTGAAATTAAAGATCCTAGTTTTGCAGACACTGCAAAATCCAAAGTGAGACAACCTTATGAAATAGATCGTTATCATTTTAAAGCCGACTATGAAGGTTACTTAGATAATAGAAAAATACATCTTTATACATTTGACGTAAAAACAAAAACTTTAGATACATTAACGAAGGGTGCTAATAACGAAACTGATGCAGTAGTTAGTGCCGATGGAAAATGGGTAGCTTATGCAAGTAATGTGAGTGTTGATTTTGATAAAAATGAAAATACTGACATTTTTTTATTGTCTTTAACAAAGGACGCAAAGCCTACTCAGCTTACGTTTTATAAGGGTACCGATCGTAGACCAAAGTTTAGCCCCGATTATACTAAGATTGCTTTTTTAAGATCTAGTTCTGAAGATCCATTTAATATGTATGATATACAACATATAGGCATCATTGATATGGCTTCAAAAACGGACAAAGTAATTACAAAACAATATGATCTTTCTATTGACAATATATTCTGGTCTTTGGATGGCAAAAGTATTTTTGGTACAGCAGACGATGACCGAAAACAAAATATCATTCAAATAAATGCAAGCACAGGCGCGGTGAATGCCTTTACAAATGAAGTAGGTGTTTACAATGGAATTAACATGAATGAAAAAGGAAAGATGGTGGCTTTATTTAGTACCCCTAACCAACCCAATGAGGTTTTCTTGAATGAGGGCGCAGGCTTTAAACAACTCACGCACGTACAAGATGCATTTGTAAATAGTATTCAAAAAGTAGTAGTGAAAGGATTTTCAGCAATAGCAAGTGATAACAATAAAGTGAATGGAATTTTATTTTTACCAGATAGCAATGCTAAAAAGCTTCCATTAATTTTATTCATACATGGGGGTCCAGTAGCTCAAGACGAATACTCTTTTGATTTAACCAGCCAGATTTTTGCAGCAGCAGGTTATGCAGTGGCCAACGTTAATTATAGAGGAAGTAGTGGCCGTGGCGCTAATTATACAAAAAGTATTTATGGTGACTGGGGCAATAAGGAAGTGAAAGATATTATTGGGGTAGCAGATTATTTAATTAAATCGGGTGTTGTTGATGAAAATAAAATGGCCATTGCTGGATGGAGTTATGGCGGTCTTTTAACCAATTATACCATTGCTACCGATAAGCGCTTTAAGGCTGCCGTAAGTGGTGCAGGTGGCTCCTTAATGCTTTCATTTTACGGAACTGATCAATACATAAGCCAATACGAACCAGAATTGGGTAAACCATGGGAGAATCTACAAAAATGGTTAGACGTTTCTTATCCTTTCTTTAAAGTAAAAGAAATAAAAACGCCTACTTTGTTTATGGCTAGTCAAGCTGACTTTAATGTTCCAGTAGTGGGCGCCGAACAAATGTATCAAGCGTTTAAATCGGTTGGTATTCCAACGCAACTTATTATTTATCCAAATCAAAATCATGGTATCCGCGTACCTAGTTATTTAGTACATCGTTTAAACAGTCATTTAGACTGGTTTAAAAAATACCTAAAATAATTTAGATAATGGATAGGATTCGATGGGGGATGATAGGATGTGGAAGTGTAGCTGAAATGAAAAGTGGTCCTGCTTTTAATAAAGTACCCCATTCTCAATTAATGGCAGTGATGCGCAGAGACGAAGCATT
>CAIOYQ010000063.1 GCA_903862505.1 uncultured Bacteroidota bacterium | reverse complement strand
TTTTAATCAGCAAAGATTAATTGGTCAAAATCGACCTAAAAACACATCAGATACAACAAATTATCAGAAAATTTCAAAAGTTGATGAAATAATTAATTTTGGTTATAATTTAACTAATAAAAATATTTTATTAGAATGTACTTTTTCAGAAATTGAAAATAAATATCTTACAAAGATTAAAGAGGTATATACAAATAAATTAAACCAAACGGTGGAGAATTCAGATGGAACTCCTGTATTTGATAAGGTTATTGATCGAAATAAATTGCAAAAATTTGTTGGATTTATTATAACTGATAAAGAAAAAAAATTCAACTACAGTTATGGTCTTCAAAGTGATATTCTAGAGCTCTTAAATAAATTAAGCAGAAACGATACAATTATCTTACTTGGTAAAGTTAGTCAACTTCAAAACGGAAATGAATATGGACTTAAAGTAAAATATGTTTATAAAAAAGTAGATTATTACGAGTCAAAAATATCTGCAAATGTTGAAGGCAACTCAAAAGATAAAACTATACAAATTGAATCATTTCCAAATAATAAGATCTTACTAATCATTTTGTCAATTCTAGTTATTGTAATCATTTTTCTGGTTATTAAAATTAAGAAGAGATGATAATTGACAATACATATATATAAATAGTTTCCTATTGCTAAAAAAGAATAAGCACTCAGCCCTCTCGAAATCTAAGATTTAGCTCACTGCGTTCGCTTTATCCTTCCCACCCTCCCGAAAAAAGCATGCGATCACAGACCCCCCAGACCTGTACGCTAGCGGACTGCGCTACCACCCGAAATGACCGTTTTTAATACAAAATCACTGTTTTTGGGGTTTAAATATGGCCCCAAATCGAAAAAAACGAGGTATATTGCACTAAATATTATTGACTTAATGACAACATTAATCAAGCAGGTCAAAATTGCAGACGTTCAATCGCCTTTCAACGGCAAAATCAAAGATATTCTCTTAGACAATTCCAAAATCGTTTCTATTACCGACAACTGTACCGAAAAGGCAGACAAAATTATAGACGGGAAGGATTGTTTTGTAAGTCCTGGTTTTGTAGACCCATTTGTACATTTTTGTGACCCAGGCATGGAAAATAGAGAAACCTTAAATACGGGAGCATTGGCCGCACAACAGGGAGGCTTTACAACTGTTTTCACCCTCCCGAATACCCAGCCAACGGTGGATACAAAATCTCAGGTTACTTATATTAAACAACATAGCCAGGATTTACCCATACATATTTTACCTATCGGTGCCATCTCAAAAAAAATAGAAGGGAAAGATTTAGCAGAAATGATTGATATGCACACCAACGGCGCCGTAGCATTCAGTGATGGCCTCTACCCTGTTCAATCTACCTTATTATTTTTAAAAGCCTTACAATATGTAAAAGCCTTTGACGGAGTAGCCATACAAATGCCTATAGATAAAAGCTTAGGAAGTTTAGGATTAATGAATGAAGGAATTGTATCTACTCAATTAGGCTTAGCAGGCATCCCAGCAATTGCAGAAGAATTAATCATAGCAAGAGATATTGAATTATTAAGGTACACGCAATCCAAATTACATATTACGAGTGTAAGTACTGCAAAAGGAATGGCTTTAATTGCAGCTGCGAAACAAGAAGGTTTACAAATTACTTGTAGCGTAACACCTTACCATTTATTTTTTACAGAAGATGATTTAAGCAACTATGATACTTTGTTAAAAGTATTCCCGCCACTAAGAACTAAAAAAGATCAGGAAGCATTAATAAAAGCAATTGAAAATGGAACCGTGGATTGCATTAGCTCGCATCATATTCCTCAGGATTGGGATGGCAAAACAATAGAATTTGAAAATGCAAAAGCCGGTATCGCAAGCATTGAAACTACTTTTGCGACGGTTCAAAATATGTTACCAAAACTAACAAGTGAAAAAATGGCAGCAATCTTCTCAAGCAATGCTAGACGCATTTTTAATTTACCTAGCGCAAGTATTCAAGAAGGCGGGGATGCAGAATTAACTGTATGCTCTCAGTCAAAAACAACTTGCATAAATGTGAAGGAATCAAAAAGCAAGTCGGCAAATTCACCCTTCTGGGATATCACTTTAAACGGAAAAATTATTGCTACCTATGCAAAGGGCAAAGCAAATATCAACGCATAATCATCTAACCAAAACAGAATCATGGAAGAGAAAGTTACAAGTCATATTATAAAAGGTGTTGTACTTAGTGTTATCTCTATCGTATTTTCCACTATTGTATATGTATTTAATTTATATGAAATGCAGTCACTTAGTTTAATTAATTACGCAATACTTTTTTGTGGTTTAATTTATGGATGCATTTTATACTCCAATGAAAATAAAAACCAGGTAACATTTGGCAATGTGTTCGCAAATGGATTTAAAACTACTGCAGTAATTATAGTAATAACTAGTCTTTACACAGTGCTCTCTGTTAAGTTTTTATTCCCTGAAATTATAGATATTTCACTAAGAATCAGCAGAAAAGGAATGGAATCAAATCCGAATATCCCAAAAGATTCAATTGAACTTAATTTGAATTTCGTAAGAAAATATTTTATCCCCTTAACATTAGGCATATCAATGGCAGGATTAGCCATTTTAGGATTAATTGGTTCTTTAATTGGAGCAGCTGTTGCTAAAAAGAATACCAACCCATTTGAAAATCAGTCATAATAAGCTAGACTAAAAAACATCATGCAAATATCCGTTATCATACCATTATTGAACGAAGCAGATTCTTTGCCAGAATTAATGCAATGGATACATCGTGTGATGCAGGATCATAAATATTCCT